>JALZUT010000073.1 GCA_023300575.1 Olleya sp. | reverse complement strand
TAAAGGCATTGTGCTACAACGTAGTAAGCCTTCTTGTTTTGCAATTTCGGCATAAGGTACTTCTTCTACTGTAAACCCGTGTTTACATAACCACGTGTTTAAACGTGTAAAGTTTTGTTCAGAAATAATAACGTTTTCAGAAATGCTAAACACATTACTATTCATATTAAACATTTCGTCTTTTGTAATGATAAAACAGTTGTCTTTTCCGAAGTAATTTAATAACCACTCATATTCTTCATCTTCCAAAAAGCCTTCTTTGTGTAAAATGGCTTTATCTGTACCAATAGGTTGAAAACAACAATCTAAATGCAACGCATTGTCATATGGGTTGGTTTGAGATTTTCTTAAATTAAAAGACTTTACTTTTTTATGCGGAAAGGTTTTTTCTAAAAACGCTACACCTTGTATATTGGTTCTGGCAACTATATAATCTGCATAATCATCTCCTCTGTAAGTCCCAACAAATATATAATCGTTCCAAAGCATTACGTCTCCTCCTTCTATATGCACTTCTTCTGGTGGACGCACGACTTTTTTAGGATCTATCTGGTCTATAACATATTGTACTGCTTCTAACTCGTTTTCGCGATCTGGTAAGATATTAGCTTTAACAAAAATACCGTCTATTACAAATGCAATATCACGCGCAAAAATCTGATTACAATCTTCTATTAACTCTGGTCTGTAAACTTTAACGTTGTACTTTTTAAAGACCTTAGCAACTGCTTCCATCTCTTTTACCATATCTGCTTCAAGCGGATAGGTACCGGCTTTTATATGTTGTACTGATTTAGGATCATAAGCGTCTTCTATTTTAGGTGTTGGCCCATTACTAACAGCTGTTCCTAAAACAACTGCTCTTAACCGAGAGGTTTCATTTTTTATATTGAGTTTTAGCATAGTGTAAATATAAAAAAAGCTTCATAAGTAATTATGAAGCTTTTTAAGTTTTATATAAAATATTAGCGTTTGTTAACGTCTTTGAATGCTCTGTGGTTTTCACCAATATAAATTTGTCTTGGACGACCAATTGGTTCTTTACGCGCACGCATTTCTTTCCATTGTGCAATCCAACCTGGTAAACGACCTAATGCAAACATAACTGTAAACATCTCTACAGGAATTCCCATAGCTCTGTAAATAATTCCTGAATAGAAATCTACATTTGGATATAATTTACGTTGTACAAAATACTCGTCATTTAATGCTTCACTTGACAATCCTTTTGCAATGTCTAAAACTGGATCTTCTACACCTAGGTCTGCTAACACTTCGTCTGCAGCAACTTTAATAATCTTAGCTCTAGGATCAAAGTTTTTATAAACTCTGTGTCCAAAGCCCATTAAACGGAAAGGATCTTGTTTGTCCTTAGCTTTAGCCATAAACTTTTTAGTGTCACCACCATCTTCTTTTATTGCTTCAAGCATTTCTAAAACTGCTTGGTTTGCACCACCATGTAATGGTCCCCAAAGTGCCGAAATACCCGAAGATATTGAAGCAAATAATCCTGTATGTGCAGAACCTACAATTCTTACAGTAGATGTAGAACAGTTTTGCTCGTGATCTGCGTGTAAGATTAATAATTTATCTAAAGCATTTACTAAAATGTCATTTTGCTTGTATTCTTCATTTGGCTTAGAAAACATCATTTTCAAGATGTTTTCTACATAACCTAAAGAATTATCTCCATAATTTAATGGTAATCCTTTTTTCTTACGCATTGTCCAAGCTACTAACACTGGAAATTTACCCATTATCTTACAAACAGTATTGTACATATCCTCTTCAGAATCTACATTTACTGAAGATGGGTTAAATGCTGTCAATGCACTAGTTAAAGATGACAAAACACCCATTGGATGTGCTGATTTTGGAAAAGCATCTAATATTTTTTTAACGTCATCATCTACTACAGATTGTTCTTTAATATCTGTATGAAATTTGTCTAATTGCACTTGTGTTGGCAATTCTCCGAAAATTAATAAGTAAGCTACTTCAAGAAAATCTGCTTTTTCAGCTAAATCTTCTATAGCATAACCTCTATACCTTAAAATACCTTCTTCTCCATTTAAAAACGTAATAGCACTTTCACAAGCCCCTGTGTTTTTATAACCAGGATCTATAGTAGTAACACCACCAGTGACACCTCTAAGCGTTTTTATATCTATTGCAACTTCATTTTCTGTTCCTACTATTAAAGGAAACTCGTGCTTTTTTCCGTCTATTTCTAACGTAGCAGTTTTTGACATATTTATTTTGATTTTTTTTCTTATTTATGCGGAACGCTAAATTACGAAATTAGTCCCGATTTATAAAATGCATTAACATCCATTTTAACAATTAAGAAATCATCAAATGTTATAGCTAACTAAAAAAGCCTTTCAGAATTAACTAAAAGGCTTTAAATTATAATATAGAGCAAATAGATTAACCTATTTTAAAAGCATTCATTTTTGGATAATATGCTACTTCTCCTAATTCTTCTTCAATACGTAGTAGCTGATTGTATTTTGCCATACGATCACTACGTGACGCAGATCCTGTTTTAATTTGCCCACAATTTAATGCGACTGCTAAATCTGCAATAGTATTATCTTCAGTCTCTCCGGATCTGTGTGACATTACTGATGTATATCCAGCGTTATGTGCCATATTTACAGCTGCTATGGTTTCAGTCAAAGTACCAATTTGGTTTACTTTAATTAAAATTGAATTTGCTGTATCTGTTTCGATTCCTTTTGAAAGTCTTTCTACATTAGTTACAAATAAATCATCACCAACTAATTGTACTTTGTCTCCGATTTGCTCTGTTAGGTATTTCCACCCTTCCCAATCGTTTTCATCCATACCATCTTCAATAGAAATAATAGGATAATTACGAGACAATTCTGCTAAGTAATCTGCTTGTTCTTTACTAGATCTTACTTTACCTGTTTTACCTTCAAACTTAGTGTAGTCGTATTTTCCGTCTACATAAAATTCTGCAGCAGCACAATCTAAAGCAATCATCACATCATCGCCTAATTTATATCCTGCATTATCAACTGCTTTTTTAATAGTATCTAAAGCGTCTTCTGTTCCACCTTCAAGGTTTGGAGCAAAACCACCTTCATCACCAACAGCTGTGCTTAGACCTCTATCGTGTAACACCATTTTTAGGTTATGAAAAATTTCGGTTCCCATTTGTAAAGCATGAGTAAAGTTATCTGCTTTTACTGGCATTACCATAAATTCTTGAAACGCAATAGGTGCATCACTGTGTGATCCTCCATTAATGATATTCATCATAGGTACTGGTAATGTATTTGCACTAACACCTCCTACATATCTATATAATGGTAATCCTAACTCTGCTGCTGCTGCTTTAGCTACTGCTAAAGAGACGCCTAAAATAGCGTTTGCACCTAACTTAGATTTATTTGGAGTACCGTCTAATTGACACATTAATGTGTCTACATAATTTTGATCAAAAACATTAACACCAAGTAATTCTTCAGCTAAAATAGAATTTACATTCTCTACTGCTTTCATAACGCCTTTACCCATATACTTATCTCCTCCATCACGTAACTCTACTGCTTCATGTTCTCCTGTAGATGCTCCAGATGGTACTGCAGCTCTGCCTACAAATCCGTTTTCTGTTTCTACATCAACTTCAACTGTTGGATTTCCTCTAGAATCAAATATTTGTCTAGCGTGAACATTAATTATAATACTCATAAGTGTGTTTTTTTATTGTTTTGTAATCCAAATTTAAGGTTTAATTTTAAGCTATAGATAGGATTTCAAGAAGAAATACATAAAAATTTAGCTATAACGTTTTAGTAAAAGAAAAAAGGCAACAAAATTTTAAAATTGTTGCCTTTTGTATATTATATAAATTCTATATTGATATTAGTTTGATTTGATGTTACTTATAAATTGGTCAAATAAGTAAATTGAATCGTTTGGTCCAGGACTTGCTTCTGGATGGTATTGTACTGAAAACACGTTTTTAGATTTCATTTTTAAGCCTGCAACTGTATCATCATTTAAATGTAAGTGTGTAATCTCTACATCTGGATGTGCTTCTGCTTCTTCTCTATTAACTGCAAAGCCATGATTTTGCGACGTGATTTCGCCTTTACCAGTTTCTAAATTCTTTACAGGGTGATTAATACCTCTATGACCATTATGCATTTTATAAGTAGAAATCCCGTTAGCCAACGCAATGACTTGATGTCCTAAACAAATTCCGAATAATGGTAAATTTCTTTTAATTACTTCTTTTGCTAAGGCTTGTGCTTCTAACAAAGGTTCTGGATCACCAGGTCCATTTGATAGAAAGTATCCATCAGGATTCCATGCGCTTAAATCTTCGAAGGTTGCGTTGTAAGGAAACACTTTAACATAAGCATTACGCTTAACAAAATTACGTATGATGTTCTTTTTAATTCCGATATCTAGAGCTGCTATTTTTATTGGTGCATTTTCATCTCCAACAAAATAGGGCTCTTTGGTTGATACTTTAGAGGCTAGCTCTAACCCATTCATACTTGGCACGTCAGCTAATTGTTTTTTTAAACCATCTACATTATCTACTTCTGTAGAGATTACAGCATTCATAGCGCCATTATCACGTATATAGCTAACTAATGCACGTGTGTCTACATCTGATATTGCTAGAAGGTTATGTTTGTTTAAAAAGCCTTCAAGAGAACCATCATTATCTACTCTTGAAAAATCGTAACTAAAGTTTTTACAAATTAATCCTGCAATTTTTATAGAGTCCGATTCTACCTCATTATCATTAACACCGTAATTACCAATGTGTGCATTGGTTGTTACCATTAGTTGTCCATAATAAGATGGATCTGTAAAAATTTCTTGATAACCAGTCATTCCTGTGTTGAAACAAACTTCTCCAAATGCTGATCCTTCTTTTCCCACTGCTTTTCCATGAAAAATAGTGCCATCTTCTAATAAGATAAGAGCTTTTTTTAGTTTTTGATATTTCATTTTCTTTTTTGGTTTAACAATTTCTGTCTAAACAGAAACTAAACATTTTACAAAAATTCAAAAAAAAAAGGATAAACTAAAATAGTTTATCCTTTTTATATAAAATGCTTATTAACATTTATTCTTCTTCGTTAGTTGCTACAGGTGGAGTAGTCGCTTTAGCGCTTCCGCCTCTTCTACTTCTACGGGTAGTTTTCTTAGATTTCTTATCTGCATTATAGATTTCATTATAATCTACTAATTCGATCATAGCCATATCCGCGTTATCACCTTTACGATTACCTAATTTAATAATACGTGTGTAACCTCCTGGTCTATCTGCTACTTTAGCAGCAACATCCCTAAACAATTCTGCAACAGCTTCTTTTTGTCTTAAACGTGACATAACGATACGTCTGTTGTGAGTTGTATCAACCTTTGATTTTGTAATCATAGGTTCTACAAATACACTTAACGCTTTAGCTTTTGCTACAGTTGTGTTAATACGTTTGTGTTCTATTAAAGAACAAGCCATATTAGCTAACATTGATTTTCTGTGGGCTGTTTGTCTACCTAAGTGGTTTACTTTTTTTCCGTGTCTCATGACATTTTGTTTTAATCATCATCTTGCATCAACTCTTTTGAGGAGCAAAATATGACGTATTAATCTTTATCTAATTTGTATTTTGATAAGTCCATTCCGAAGTTAAGACCTTTAACATTTACTAGCTCTTCAAGCTCTGTTAAAGATTTTTTACCAAAGTTACGGAACTTCATTAAATCGTTTTTATTGAAAGATACTAAGTCGCCTAAAGTATCTACTTCTGCAGCTTTTAAACAATTTAGAGCACGAACAGATAAATCCATGTCTACTAATTTAGTTTTAAGCAACTGACGCATGTGAAGAGACTCTTCATCATAAGTTTCAGTTTGTGCAATTTCATCAGCTTCTAAAGTGATACGCTCATCAGAGAATAACATGAAGTGATGAATTAAAGTTTTAGCTGCTTCTGTTAAAGCATCTTGAGGACTTATTGAACCATCAGTTTGGATTTCGAAAACTAATTTTTCGTAATCTGTTTTTTGTTCAACACGGTAGTTTTCAATGCTATACTTAACATTTTTTATAGGTGTATAAATTGAATCTGTAAAGATTGTTCCTATTGGTGCTGTAGCCTTTTTATTTTCTTCAGCAGGAACATAACCCCTTCCTTTTTCAATTGAAATTTCCATATTGACAGTTACCTTAGGGTCAAGGTTACAAACAACTAAGTCTGTATTTAATACTTGGAATCCTGAGATAAATTTTTGAAAATCACCAGCAACAATTTTATCTTGACCAGAAATAGAGATTGAAACAGACTCGTTATCTACATCTTCTATCTGACGCTTAAAACGTACTTGTTTTAAGTTTAAGATCATTTCTGTTACGTCTTCAACAACACCTGCAATAGTTGAAAATTCATGATCTACACCTTCTATTCTAATAGATGTGATTGCAAATCCTTCTAAAGAGGATAATAAAACTCTTCTTAAAGCATTTCCTACTGTTAAACCGTAACCTGGTTCTAATGGTCTGAATTCGAATTTACCTTCGAAATCAGTAGAATCAATCATGATTACTTTATCTGGTTTTTGAAAATTAAATACTGCCATATAGTTCTTCGTTTTAATTGTTATTTAGTTGCGCGGTTTACAGGTATGAAGAAGACTAGTAAACCCTTTGGCTAAATACCAATAGATTAATTTATTATTTAGAGTATAATTCTACGATGAATTGCTCGTTTATGTTTTCTGGAATTTGGATTCTAGCAGGAACAGAAACGTAAGTCCCTTCTTTTTGCTCGCTATTCCATGTAATCCACTCAAAAACAGTACTTGAGTTTGAAAGAGAATTTGCAATAGATTCTAAAGATTTAGATTTTTCTCTTACTGCAACAACATCTCCAGCTTTTAATTGGTAAGATGGTATATTAACCAATTGACCATTTACTGTAATGTGTCTGTGAGATACTAATTGTCTACCACCACTTCTTGAAGGAGAAAGGCCCATTCTAAATACAACATTATCTAATCTAGACTCACATAATTGTAATAAAACTTCACCTGTAATTCCTTGTGCAGCAGTTGCTTTTTTAAACATGTTTCTGAATTGCTTTTCTAAAATACCATAAGTATATTTAGCTTTTTGCTTTTCCATTAATTGGATTGCGTATTCAGATTTTTTTCCACGTCTTCTAGCATTACCGTGTTGACCTGGTGGATAATTTCTTTTCTCGAATGATTTATCATCTCCGAATATAGCTTCACCAAATTTACGAGCTATTTTAGTTTTAGGACCAGTATATCTTGCCATTTTAAATTTATTTAAGAGTGATTATGAATTAAGGTCTTAATCTTATCCTTCGATAATCGTTAATCTCTAGTTGATACTTGTTTTTATTTCAGTTTGCAAATTTATGCAAAAAATTAATATCAACTAAGTTTATTAGCTGATATTAATTTGATAAATATATTTTGTGAGTAACGTTATTATACTCTTCTTCTTTTTGGAGGACGACATCCATTGTGTGGTAATGGCGTAACATCAATAATTTCTGTTACTTCAATACCTGCATTATGGATAGAACGAATAGCAGATTCTCTACCATTTCCTGGTCCTTTAACATACACCTTTACCTTTTTTAAACCTGCTTCTTTAGCAACTCCTGAAGCATCTTCAGCAGCTAATTGCGCAGCATAAGGTGTATTTTTCTTGGAACCTCTAAATCCCATTTTACCTGCAGACGACCATGAGATGACGTCTCCTTTTTTATTAGTAAGTGAGATTATGATGTTATTAAAGGACGCAGTGATATGCGCTTGTCCAACAGCATCAATAATAACTTTACGTTTTTTTGTACTTGTTTTTGCCATATTATAATTGTTCTTTGTTTTAGTTGATAGTCGCTAGAATCCTAAACCTTTTATAATTTCAAACAGATTCCTTCCAACGTCTAAATACTAAAGACCAAAATTATTATTTAGTTGCTTTTTTCTTATTAGCAACAGTCTTTCTTCTACCTTTTCTAGTTCTAGAGTTGTTTTTTGTACGTTGACCTCTTAATGGAAGTCCAACTCTATGACGAATACCTCTGTAACATCCAATATCCATTAATCTCTTAATGTTTAATTGTGTTTCAGATCGTAATTCACCTTCAATAGTATAAGTTCCAACAGAATCTCGAATTGCTCCGATTTGATCATCTGTCCAATCTTGTACTTTGATGTTTTCGTCTACTTTAGCAGAAGCTAAAATTTCTACTGATCTACTTCTACCTACTCCGTAGATATAAGTTAAAGAGATTACTCCTCTTTTCTGTTTTGGTATGTCAACACCTGCGATTCTTGCCATAATTACCCTTGTCTTTGTTTGAATCTAGGATTCTTTTTGTTAATGACGTAAAGTCTACCTTTTCTACGTACGATCTTACAATCTACGCTTCTCTTTTTTATTGATGCTCTTACTTTCATCTTTGTGTTAGTATCTATAAGTTATTCTAGCCTTAGATAAATCATAAGGACTCATTTCTAATTTCACCTTGTCACCTGGTAATAGTTTTATATAATGCATACGCATTTTACCAGATATATGTGCTGTGACAATGTGACCATTTTCTAATTCTACACGAAACATCGCATTTGATAATGCTTCTATAATTGTTCCGTCTTGTTCTATTGCTGCTTGTTTTGCCATGTTAAAATTATTGAGCTACTGCTTTTCTATTTTTACCAGTTTTCATCAAGCCATCATAGTGTCTATTTAACAAGTAAGAGTTTACTTGTTGCATAGTATCTATTGCAACTCCAACCATAATTAATAAAGAAGTACCTCCAAAAAATAAAGCCCAACCAGATTGCACACCTAATAACTTTACAATAAAAGCTGGAAAGATAGCGATTAAAGCAAGAAATATAGAACCTGGCAATGTTATTTGAGACATTATTTTATCTAAATACTCTGAAGTTTCTGATCCTGGACGTATCCCAGGAATAAATCCACCACTACGTTTTAAATCATCAGCCATTTTATTCGTTGGCACAGTAATAGCTGTATAAAAATAAGTAAATATTATAATTAATAAAGCAAATACAAAGTTATACCAAAACCCAAAAATATCTTGAAAATTAGTCTGCATCCATAATCCAGCTGTAGTTTCTTTTAATAAAGATGAACCACCTATTAGACCAGGTACAAACATAATTGCTTGTGCAAATATAATTGGCATTACACCAGAAGCATTAAGTTTTAAAGGAATAAATTGTCTTGCGCCACCAAAAACGTTTTTTTCGTATTCTCCAGATGCTGTACGTCTGGCATATTGTACCGCTATTTTTCGAACAGCCATTACCAATAAAACGGATAAGAGAATGATAACAAACCAAATTACGATTTCAAATAAAATCATCATCACATTGTTTCCTTCTTGTAATCTTGATAGAGCATTCTGTAAGAAAGACTTAGGTAAAGTTGCTATAATACCAACCATAATTAATAATGAAATACCATTACCAATACCTTTATCTGTAATCTTCTCTCCTAACCACATTGCGAAAATACAACCTGTTACTAGTATAACGATAGAAGAAAAATAAAACAATGGGCCTTGACCTAATAAAAAGGCTGATTCAGGAATACCAAACATTGGTTGTAAACTAGCTAAATATCCAGGTGCTTGCACCAAACATATTGCAATAGTTAGCCAACGTGTGATTTGTGTTATTTTTTTCTGTCCACTAGCACCTTCCTTTTGTAGTTTTTGTAAATAAGGAATAGCTATTCCCATTAACTGTACTACAATAGAAGCAGAAATATAAGGCATAATACCAAGTGCAAATACAGATGCGTTAGCAAATGCTCCTCCAGTAAACGCATTAAGAATAGAAAACAATCCACCTCCCTCTGCTTGACTTTGAATACTCTCTAATTGAGTTGCATCAATACCTGGTAATACTACTTGTGCTCCGAAACGATAAACTAATAACAATCCTAGTGTGACTATAATTCTGTTTCTTAGTTCTTCAATTTTCCAAACATTTTTTAATGTCTCTATAAATTTCATGCGCTTAAATTATCTTATAAAGTTACAGCTTCTCCTCCTGCAGCTTCAATAGCAGCTTTTGCAGTAGCAGTAAATTTATGAGCTGTTACACTCAATTTTGATTTTAATTCTCCTCTACCTAGAATTTTTACAAGCTCATTTTTACCAGCTAATCCTAAAGTTACTAGAGCATCAAAATCTAATGTCCCTTTTATTTTTTTATCGTCAACTAACTTTTGAATAACATCAAGATTTACACCTTGATAGTCTTTTCTATTTATGTTAGTAAAGCCAAATTTAGGTACACGACGTTGAAGTGGCATTTGCCCTCCTTCGAAACCTACTTTCTTAGAATAACCAGATCTTGACTTTGCTCCTTTGTGACCACGTGTTGCAGTACCACCTTTTCCGGAACCTTGTCCTCTACCTATTCTTTTTCCTTGACTTTTAACTGAACCTTCTGCAGGTTTTAAATTACTTAAATCCATTTTTCAGTATTAATTATTTAGCTTCTTCTACAGAAACTAAGTGGTTTACTTTTGCTACCATTCCTAATATATTAGAAGTAGCCTCGTGCTCTACAGTTTGCCCAATCTTTTTAAGACCAAGAGCTAATAAAGTTCTCTTTTGTCTTTGCGTTCTGTTGATTGCGCTTTTAACTTTTGTTACTTTTATCTTCGACATTTCTGTTGTGATTATCCGTTAAAAACTTTTTCTAAAGAGATACCTCTTTCTCGAGCTATTGTTCTTGCGTCTCTTAATTGTAATAAAGCATCAAAAGTTGCTTTTACTACATTATGAGGGTTTGATGAACCTTGAGATTTAGATAATACATCGTTAATACCTACTGCTTCTAAAACAGTTCTTACAGCTCCTCCAGCAATAACTCCTGTACCAGGAGCTGCAGGTATGATGTTTACTCTTGCTCCACCAAATTTACCTTTTTGTTCATGAGGTAATGTCCCTTTAATGATAGGAATACGTACTAAGTTTTTCTTAGCGTCTTCGATTGCTTTTGCAATTGCACTAGCAACGTCTTTAGACTTTCCTAAACCATGTCCAACAACACCAGCTTCGTCTCCAACCACTACGATTGCCGAAAATCCGAATGCTCTACCTCCTTTTGTTACTTTAGTAACTCTTTGTACACCAACTAAACGATCTTTAAGATCTAATCCACTTGGTTTTACTAGCTCTGCGCTTTTGTATTTTTGATACATAATTTCTTAGAATTTAAGTCCTCCTTCTCTAGCTCCTTCTGCTAATGATTTTACTCTACCATGATATAAATATCCACCTCTATCAAAAGCAATAGTAGCAATTCCGGCTTTTGTAGCTTTTTCTGCTATAGACTTACCTACTAATGCAGATACTTCCATTTTATTTCCTTTTGCAGTAATATCCTTATCTCTTGATGATGATGCAACTAGGGTTTTTCCTGTTACGTCATCTACAATTTGAGCATAAATTTCTTTATTACTTCTAAAAACAGATAATCTTGGTCTTGCTTCTGTACCAGAAACAGCCTTACGGATTCTGCTTTTAATTCTTGTTCGTCTTTGGTTTTTTGTTAACGCCATAACTTAATTACTATGCTGATTTACCTGCTTTTCTTCTTAATACTTCTCCAACAAACTTAACACCTTTACCTTTGTACGGTTCAGGTCTTCTAAATCCTCTAATCTTAGCAGCAACTTGTCCTACTAATTGTTTATCATGAGAAGTTAATTTGATTATTGGATTTTTTCCCTTATCAGAAACTGTTTCAAGTTTAACCTCTGGTGCTATACTTAAAACTATGTTGTGAGAAAAACCTAAAGCTAATTCCAATACATTTCCTTGGTTACTTGCTCTATATCCAACTCCAACTAATTCTAATTCTTTAGTCCATCCTTTAGATACACCTTCAACCATATTATTAACTAAAGAACGGTATAAGCCATGCTTAGATTTTTGTTCTTTAGAATCTGAAGAACGTGTTACTAATACGTTTCCTTCTTCAACTTTTATTGCTACAGTATCAAAATTTTGAGTTAATTCTCCTAATTTTCCTTTTACTGTTAATATGTTGTTTTCTACTGTTACAGTTACTCCTTCTGGAATGGCAACTGGATTATTTCCTATTCTTGACATTTTCTTCTAGATTATGGATTAGTGAACGTAACATAAAACTTCGCCACCTACATTCTCTCTTTGTGCTTGCTTACCTGTCATTACTCCGTGGGAAGTAGAAACAATTGCAATACCAAGACCATTAAGAATACGTGGTAAATCTTTAGAACTAGAATATTTACGTAAACCTGGTTTACTTATTCTTTGTATTTTTCTAAGTACTGGTTCTTTTGTCTCCTTATTGTACTTAAGGGCTATTTTAATAGTTCCTTGTACTGAAGAGTCATCAAACTTATAACTTAAAATATATCCTTGATCGAATAATATTTTAGTTATTCCTTTTTTTAAATTTGAAGCAGGGATTTCAACAACTCTATGATTAGCACGCACTGCGTTTCTTAATCGAGTTAAGTAATCTGCTATTGGATCTGTATACATATGTATTTATTTGCGGGCTTGGTTTTCGGATTATTCCGAACCTTAGACCAATTATAATTTTACCAACTTGCTTTTTTAACACCAGGTATTAACCCTTGGTTAGCCATTTCTCTAAATGTTACACGAGAAATACCAAATGTACGCATGTAACCTTTAGGTCTACCAGTTAGTTTGCAACGATTGTGCATACGTACTGGAGATGCGTTTTTAGGTAACTTTTGCAATGCTTCATAATCGCCAGCTGCTTTTAAAGCTTTACGTTTTTCGGCATATTTAGCTACTGTTTTTGCTCTTTTAACCTCGCGGGCTTTCATTGATTCTTTAGCCATGACTTAGTTTTTTTGAAAAGGTAACCCTAATTCTGTTAATAATGATTTAGCTTCTTTATCTGTTGCTGCAGAAGTTACAAATGTAATATCCATTCCGTCAATTTTATTGACTTTGTCAATATTTATTTCTGGAAATATAATTTGTTCAGTAACTCCTAAATTGTAGTTACCTCTTCCGTCAAAACCTGTAGCTTTAATTCCGTTAAAATCTCTTACACGTGGAAGTGCAGAAGTAATTAAACGGTCTAAAAACTCATACATTCTTTCTCCACGTAAAGTTACTTTAGCGCCAATTGGCATTCCTTTACGTAATTTGAAAGCTGCAACATCTTTTTTAGACATAGTAGCAATTGCTTTTTGGCCAGTGATAGTTGTTAATTCGTCTACTGCGTAGTCTACTAACTTTTTATCTGATACAGCTGCACCAACTCCTCTAGATAATACTATCTTTTTAAGTTTAGGTACTTGCATTACATTACTATATCCAAATTCTTCCTTAAGAGCAGCAACTATTTTGCTATTATACTCTTGTTTTAGTCTCGGTGAATATTCCATAACTATATTACTTCATTAGATTTTTTAGAAAATCTGACTTTTTTGTCACCTTCCATTCTGTATCCTACTCTAGTTGTTTCTCCTTTAGAAGTTAACAATGATAAGTTAGAAATACTGATAGCTGCTTCTTTTTCAACAATTCCACCTTGAGGGCTTTGTGCACTTGGTTTAGTATGTTTCTTAACCATGTTAACACCTTCAACGATAGCCTTATTCTTTGCTATAAATACTGATTGCACTTTACCTTCAGATCCTTTATGATCTCCAGCTATTACCTTTACAGTATCTCCTGTTTTTATTTTAAGCTTTGTCATCTTAGTTTATCAATTAAAGCACTTCTGGTGCCAATGATACAATTTTCATGAATTGTTTATCACGAAGTTCTCTTGCTACAGGTCCAAAAACACGTGTACCTCTCATTTCTCCCGTAGGATTTAAAAGGACACAAGCATTGTCATCAAATCTTATATAAGATCCATCTGGACGTCTAACTTCTTTTTTTGTACGAACAACTACTGCTGTAGACACCGCTTTTTTCTTAATGTTTCCATTAGGAGTTGCATCTTTAACAGATACAACAACTTTGTCACCTACAGAAGCATATCTTCTTTTAGTTCCTCCTAAAACACGAATTACTAAAACTTCTTTGGCTCCAGTGTTATCCGCTACTTTTATTCTTGATTCTTGTTGTACCATAATTACTTCGCTCTTTCAATTATTTCAACTAATCTCCAACATTTCGATTTAGATAAAGGTCTTGTTTCCATGATCTTTACTTTATCACCAATGTTACAGTCGTTTGTTTCGTCGTGTGCTACGTACTTTTTCGTTTTCAAAACGAACTTTCCGTACATAGGATGTTTTACTTTTTTAACTTCAGCAACCACAATTGATTTCTGCATCTTGTTACTAGTAACAATTCCTATACGTTCTTTTCTTAAGTTTCTTTTTTCCATCTTGTAAGCAGAATTATTTTAAATCTCTTTTAGTTAACTCAGTAGCTATTCTAGCTACATCACGTCTAATTGAACGTAATTGAATAGGATTCTCTAAAGGAGAAACTGCATGAGCCATCTTTAAATCTGAATAACTCTTCTTTATTTCACTAAGTTTCTCTTGTAACTCAGCTACAGATAATTCTTTAATTTCTGATTGTTTCATAATATCAAATAAATTATGCTTGATAATCTCTAGCGATTATAAACTTAGTTTTTACTGGTAATTTTTGAGCTGCAAGTCTTAATGCTTCTTTAGCAACATCTAAAGGCACTCCTCCAACTTCAAAAAGGATTCTTCCTGGCTTAACAACTGCTGCCCAATATTCTACTCCTCCTTTACCTTTACCCATACGTACTTCAAGAGGTTTCTTTGTAATTGGCTTATCTGGAAATATTTTTATCCAAAGTTGACCTTCTCTTTTCATATGACGTGTAGCGGCAATACGAGCTGCTTCTATTTGACGTGATGTTAAAAAATTAGAATCTAATGATTTTATACCAAAAGTACCGTTTGAAAGTAGGTGACCTCTACCAGAGTTCCCTTTCATACGTCCCTTTTGCATTTTTCTAAATTTTGTTCTTTTAGGCTGTAACATTTTTTCTGTTATTTAAAAAATTACTTTCTACGACGAGGTTGATTTTTATTATCTCTTCCTCCTCGTCCACCTTTTCCTTGCTTCTTAGATAATCCAACAAGAGGAGAAAGTTCTCTTTTACCATATACTTCACCTTTCATGATCCATACTTTAACCCCTAATCTACCATAAGTAGTATGAGATTCAACTAAAGCATAATCAATATCGGCTCTGAAAGTTGATAAAGGAATACGACCATCTTTGTAATGTTCTGAACGTGCCATTTCAGCACCATTTAAACGACCACTAATTTGGATTTTAATTCCTTCAGCATTCATACGCATTGTTGCTGCAATTGCCATTTTGATAGCTCGTCTGTATGAAATTCTATTTTCAATTTGACGTGCAATACTTGTTGCAACTAAGAATGCGTCTAGTTCAGGTCTCTTTATTTCAAAGATATTAATCTGAACTTCTTTTCCTGTAATTTTTTTAAGTTCTTCTTTTAACTTGTCTACCTCTTGGCCACCTTTTCCGATAATAATACCAGGTCTAGCAGTAGTGATAGTAACGGTTACAAGTTTTAAAGTTCTCTCAATAATTACACGAGATACACTAGCTTTAGATAAACGTGCATGAACATACTCTCTGATTTTATAATCTTCAGCAAGTTTGTCTCCATAATCGTTACCTCCATACCAATTAGACTCCCATCCTCTGATAATTCCTAAGCGATTTCCGATTGGATTTGTCTTTTGTCCCATATCTATCTTAGCTTTGTGTGTTATTGTTAGCTCCAACTACGATTGTTACGTGGTTTGAACGTTTTCTTATTCTGTGCGCACGACCTTGAGGTGCTGGACGTAATCTTTTTAACATAGATCCGCTATCAACTCTAATCTCTTTAACAAACAATTCTGCTTCTTCAATACTAGCATCTTCGTTTTTAGCTTGCCAGTTTGCAATTGCAGACACTAACAAAGTTTCTAAACGATTAGAAGCTTCTTTTGAGCTAAATTTTAAAATGTTAAGTGCTTTTTCTACCTTTTCGCCTCTTACTAAATCGGCTACTAAACGCATTTTTCTTGGTGACGTAGGACAGTTATTAAGTTTAGCAAAAGCAACATGCTTTTTAGCTTCCTTAATAGCGTCTGCCATATGTTTTTTACGACTTCCCATAGCTTACTTTTTACCTTTATTTTTAGCACCAGCGTGACCTCTAAAAGATCTTGTTGGTGAAAATTCTCCTAATTTATGTCCAACCATGTTTTCTGTAACATAAACTGGAACAAACTGACGACCGTTATGTACTGCAATAGTTTGTCCAACAAAATCTGGAGTTATCATACTTGCTCTTGACCAAGTTTTGATTACTGTCTTTTTGCCAGCTTCTACATTAGCAGCTACTTTCTTCTCTAATTTATAGTGAACGTAAGGTCCTTTTTTTAATGATCTTGCCATAACTTATTATTTCTTTCTACGTTCTATAATATATTTGTTACTCGCTTTAGTTTTAGAACGTGTTCTATATCCTTTAGCTGGTATACCGTTTCTAGAACGTGGATGTCCACCTGATGATTTACCTTCACCACCTCCCATTGGGTGATCAACAGGATTCATCACTACTGGTCTTGTTCTTGGTCTTCTACCTAACCATCTTGATCTACCAGCTTTACCAGATACTAATAACTGATGATCTGAGTTAGAAACCGCTCCAATTGTAGCCATGCATGTTACTAAAATTAATCTAGTCTCACCTGATGGTAATTTAATTGTTGCAAACTTACCGTCTCTTGCCATTAATTGAGCAAAAGCACCAGCACTACGAGCCATAACAGCTCCTTGTCCTGGACGCAACTCTAAACAAGAAATAATAGTTCCTAATGGAATGTTAGCTAATGGTATTGCATTTCCTATTTCAGGATTTGCATCTTTACCAGAAACAACAGTTTGTCCAACTTGTAAACCATTTTGAGCAATGATATAAGTTTTATCTCCATCTTGATAATTCAATAATGCAATAAACGCTGTTCTGTTTGGATCATATTGTATAGAAGCTACTTCCGCAGGAACTCCTACTTTTTCTCTCTTAAAATCTATAATACGATACCTCTTCTTATGACCACCACCTTTGTAGCGCATAGTCATACGACCTTGACTGTTTCTACCACCTGAACGTTTTTTCGGAGCTAATAAGCTTTTTTCCGGCTTGTCAGTAGTTATGGCGTCAAATCCGTTAACTACTCTAAATCGCTGTCCTGGTGTGATTGGTTTTAATTTTCTTACTGACATTTGTCTTTAAATTACATGTTAGTGTATAAATCAATCATCTCACCTTCCGCCAGTTGTACAATTGCTTTTTTGAAAGCATTTGTTTTACCATGTTGAATACCAGTTTTTGTAAACTTGGTCTTTCTATCTGGACGGACATTTATTGTACGAACTTTTTCAACAGAAACTCCATAAGCAGCTTCAACCGCTTTTTTAATTTCTACCTTGTTCGCCTTAGTGTTCACGAAAAAACTGAAACAGTTGTTTAACTCGCTGTTGGCAGTTGCTTTTTCTGTGATTATCGGTTTAATTAAGATATTCATCTGTTTCTTATTTACTTAAATTCGATTCTATTCCTTCTAAAGAACTCTCTAAAAGAATAATCTGATTTGCATTTAATATTTTATAAGTACTTAACTCTGAGCTAATTAATACTTCAGAACCTTTTAAATTACGTGACGACAAATATACGTTATTATTTGAAGCACCCAACACAAACAATGTTTTTTTGTTCTGAAGGTCTAAAGCACTTAGTATAGCTGTTAAATTTTTAGTCTTAGGAGCGTCAAAATTAAAGTCTTCTAAAACCGTAATTGATTTCTCGCTAGCTTTAATACTTAAAGCAGATTTACGTGCTAAACGCTTTAAGTTTTTATTAAGTTTAATTGAGTATTTTCTTGGTCTTGGACCGAACATACGACCACCACCTCTAAAAACACCTGACTTGATACTACCTGCTCTGGCAGTACCCGTACCTTTTTGTTTTTTAATCTTACGTGTAGATCCAGTAATCTCAGCTCTTTCTTTAGATTTGTGAGTACCTTGTCTTTGGTTTGCTAAGTATTGTTTAACATCCAAATATACAGCGTGATTATTAGGTTCAATAGCAAAAACATCGTTAGAAAGGTCTGCCTTTCTCCCTGTTTCTTTTCCGTTTATATCTAAAACTGCTACTTTCATTATTTTCTAATAGTTACATAAGCATTTTTGTGACCTGGCACACAGCCTTTCACAACAAGTAAGTTCTTTTCAGTAACTACTTTTAACACTTTTAAATTTTGAACTTTAATTGTATCTCCACCCATTCTTCCTGCCATTCGCATTCCTTTGAATACTCTAGCTGGATATGATGCTGCTCCAATAGACCCTGGTGCTCTTAAACGGTTGTGTTGACCGTGAGTAGCTTGACCTACACCAGCAAAACCATGACGTTTAACAACTCCTTGGAATCCTTTTCCTTTTGATGTACCTGATACATCAACAAATTCACCTTCTATAAAGTGCTCTACGGTGATTGCATCACCTAACTTGTACTCCTCATCAAAACCTTGAAATTCTACGATTTTGCGTTTTACAGAAGTTCCTGCTTTTTTAGCGTGACCAAGGTCAGCTTTAGTAGCACTTTTTTCTGTCGCGTCATCGAAACCAAGTTGAACGGCTTTATAACCGTCAACTTCTTCAGTTCTGACTTGGGTAACGATACATGGTCCAGCTTCAATTACTGTACAAGGAATATTTTTCCCGTTTTCATCGAAGATGCTGGTCATACCGATTTTTTTTCCAATTAACCCAGACATAATTATTATTTATTTGTTATTACTATTTAATAAAAAATTGAAGGCTGAAAATACGTTTCAGCCTTGAAATTGTATTTTTACCGTTTTTCCTTCGCTCGAAGCTTAGGACATGTTTCGCTTAATCTACGTTAAACAATTGTATTTACTTAAACCTTAATTTCTACTTCTACTCCACTTGGTAATTCAAGTTTCATTAAAGCGTCAATTGTTTTAGAAGATGAAGAGTAAATATCTAATAATCTCTTATAAGAACTTAATTGAAATTGTTCTCTTGACTTCTTATTAACGTGTGGTGAACGCAATACAGTGAAAATTTTCTTATGTGTTGGTAATGGAATAGGCCCAGTTACAACAGCTCCTGTACTTTTTACTGTTTTTACAATCTTTTCAGCAGATTTGTCTACTAAGTTATGATCGTAAGACTTTAATTTTATTCTAATTTTTTGACTCATTTTCTTAACTTTTTAAGATTGTTCTCCTTTAGCAGCTTTAATAACTTCTTCTGATACATTAGAAGGAGTCTCAGCATAGTGTGAAAATTCCATTGTTGACGTTGCTCGTCCAGAAGATAAAGTTCTTAATGTTGTTACATATCCAAACATTTCAGATAATGGTACAGTTGCTTTTACTGTTTTTGCTCCAGCTCTATCTCCCATATCACTTACTTGACCTCTTCTTCTATTTAAATCTCCTACAATATCACCCATGTTTTCTTCTGGTGTGATAACTTCTAGCTTCATAATAGGCTCCATGATTACTGCTTTTGCAGCTTTAGCACAATTTTTAAATCCTAATTTAGCAGCTAATTCAAAAGATAATTGATCAGAATCGACATCGTGATAAGAACCATCTCTCAATGTTACTTTCATTGAATCAACTTCGAAACCTGCTAATGGACCATTTACCATTGCTTGTTTAAATCCTTTTTCAATTGAAGGTATAAATTCTTTAGGAACATTACCACCTTTTATCACAGACTTAAACTGAAGTCCTACTTCTCCTTCATCAGCTGGTTCTACTGTAAATACGATATCAGCAAATTTACCACGACCACCAGATTGTTTCTTATAAACTTCCCTGTGATCTGCAGCAGCTGTAATAGCTTCTTTATATTCAACTTGTGGTTGACCTTGATTTACTTCTACATTAAACTCACGTCTTAAACGATCTACAATTACATCTAAGTGAAGCTCACCCATTCCTGATATAATAGTTTGTCCTGAAGCTTCGTCTGAACGCACTGTAAAAGTTGGATCTTCTTCAGCCAATTTACCTAAACCAATACCTAATTTATCAACATCTGCTTTAGTTTTAGGCTCAACAGCAATACCAATTACGGGATCTGGAAAGTCCATAGATTCTAATACAATAGGATGTTTTTCAGCCGAAAGTGTATCTCCTGTTTTGATAGATTTAAATCCAACAGCAGCTCCAATATCTCCAGCTTCTATATAATCAATTGCATTTTGCTTATTAGCATGCATTTGATAAATACGTGATATACGTTCTTTTTTACCAGAACGGTTATTTAACACATAAGAACCTGCATCTAAACGACCAGAATATGCTCTAAAAAACGCTAAACGTCCTACAAAAGGATCTGTAGCAATTTTAAACGCTAAAGCAGCAAATGGTTCATCAACACTAGGCTTACGAGTTTCTTCTTGGTCTGTATCTGGATTAACTCCAACAATACCTTCCTTATCCATAGGAGAAGGTAAGTAACGACATACAGCATCTAATAAAAACTGCACACCTTTGTTTTTAAAAGCAGAACCACAAATCATTGGTATGATTGCCATATCCATTACAGCAGCTCTAAGCGCAGCATGCACTTCGTCTTCAGTAATAGAATCTTCATCTTCCATGAATTTCTCTAAAAGATTCTCGTCATAACTTGCTACTTCTTCAATTAAAAGTGCACGATACTTACGAGCTTCTTCTTTCATATCCTCAGGGATTTCGATAATATCGAAAGTTGCCCCTTGAGTATCATCATGCCATACTATAGCACGATTTTTTACTAAATCTATAACACCTTTAAAATCTTCTTCATCACCAATGTTTAAAACAATTGGCACCGCATTAGATTTCAACATGTCTTTTACTTGTTGACAAACACCTAAAAAGTCTGATCCTTGACGGTCCATTTTATTAACGAAACCTATTCTTGGTACTTTATAGTTATCTGCTAATCTCCAGTTAGTTTCAGATTGAGGCTCAACACCATCAACTGCACTAAATAAGAAAACCAAACCATCTAATACACGCAAAGATCTATTTACCTCTACAGTAAAATCTACGTGACCAGGAGTATCAATAATATTAAAATGATACCCTTTAGTATCTGGAGTTTTCTCACCATTTTCAAGCGGAAATTTCCACTCACAGGTTGTTGCTGCAGACGTAATTGTAATACCACGCTCCTGCTCTTGCTCCATCCAGTCCATTGTAGCAGCACCATCGTGTACTTCTCCAATTTTATGTGAAACTCCTGTATAATAAAGAACACGCTCTGTTGTTGTAGTTTTACCTGCATCAATATGAGCCGCAATTCCTATGTTTCTTGTGAATTTTAAATCTCTTGCCATTTCTTATTAAAATCTAAAGTGAGAGAATGCTTTATTTGCTTCAGCCATCTTGTGCGTGTCAGTTCTTTTCTTAACTGCTGCTCCTTCTTCTTTAGCTGCTGCTAAAATCTCTGAGGCTAAACGTAATGCCATAGATTTTTCATTTCTCTTACGAGAATAACCTATTAACCACTTCATTGCAGTAGAAACCTTACGGTCTGCACGTATTGGATTAGGAATTTGAAATGTAGCTCCACCTACCCTACGACTACGTACTTCTACGTGAGGCATAACATTAGATAATGCATCTTTCCAAATTTCTAAAGCTGTTTTTTCTTCGTCTGTTTTCTTTGTATCTACAATGTCAATTGCATCATAAAATACTTTAAAAGCTACTGACTTTTTACCATCCCACATCATCATGTTAACGAAACGAGTTACTAACTGATCGTTAAAACGTGGATCTGGCAAAAGCGGTCTTTTTTTCGCTGCTCTTTTTCTCATGTCTTCTTCTTAAAGTTTTAAATTACTTCTTAGGGCGTTTTGCACCATACTTAGATCTACGTTGCGTACGACCATCAACACCTGCGGTATCTAATGCTCCACGTACAATGTGATATCTAACTCCTGGCAAATCTTTTACCCTTCCACCTCTAACCAATACTATCGAGTGCTCTTGTAGATTATGTCCTTCACCACCGATGTATGCATTTACCTCGTTACCGTTTGTTAAACGAACCCTTGCTACCTTACGCATTGCTGAGTTAGGTTTTTTAGGTGTCGTTGTATACACACGAGTACACACACCACGTCTTTGTGGACAAGAATCTAAAGCAGCCGATTTACTCTTCTTGGTTATTTTGGCTCTTCCTTTTCTTACTAATTGTGAA
>JALZUT010000072.1 GCA_023300575.1 Olleya sp. | reverse complement strand
ACCAACATGCTGTTCTTCCTGTATTATTAGTTCCTGATCTAACATCTAAATTGATAGGAGTTAAAGATCCATCACCTTGTATTTGCCATGTAGATACAGATCCATCTTGTAATGCTGGAAATGCTGGAGGTGTACCGTCAGATTGAAATTCTCTAGCTTCTGTTACTACTAAATAATTAGCTCCTACAACTTGAATACCAATTGCTGATGGTAAGTTTCTTCCTTCTGCATTATCTTTTAATGTAGATGTCGTAGTTCCCCAAGCTGAATCGCTTATTAAGCCACCTGTTCCAACATTAAAAACTGTAATTTCATCTTCGCTACCAGAACCTAAAGCTGCTGCTCCAGAATTAATTGCTGATACTACTAACCATTGACCATCTGGAGTAAACGTTACTGCTAATGGTCTAACACCTAAATCTCTTGTAGATCCTGCAATTGGAGATAAAGATCCATCTTCTAATAACCAAAATCCGGTTACAGTACCTTGTTGTGAAGGCTCTCCTAGTACTAAAAACTCAGGTCTACTAATGTTAGATACATAAACAAGCCCCTTAATTCCATTAGCATTTACTTCGTAAAACGCAATACTATTAGGTCCTATTGCATCTGTTGATTGAGGAGTACCCGCAAGAGTTAGTGAATAATCTTCATTAATATTAAAAGCAGAAATAGTATTACTTCCTGTATTTACAGCAAATAAACTTGTGTTATCATCTGTCTTAGTAAGCGCATAAGCAGAAATTAAAGGATCTAGTCCTTCTACTCCATCAAAGTCACCACCATTACCTCCTGTTGGAAATCCTCCAATAGCATCTAAACTACCATCTGAATTTCTACCATAAGCTACAATAGTATTTGCTCCTTGAACATTTCCATCAATTTTAACACTACCATTAGTCATTGCATATACAGCTCCTACTAATTCTACTTCTGGCACACTTGGTTCAATTATATTATTATCATCGTCATCACTACAAGATACTCCAAGAAGAACTATCGCTAATGCCGAAAAAAAGCTAATTTTTAAATTTTCTATTTATTTTAATTATTTATGTATTAATAATATCAAATTGGCGAAAATTTTGTTATCATTTATTAAGATTATTTACTTCATTTTCTTAACAAAAGTTTAGTTAGTCAAACTTATTTTTACTTACAAAAATATATTACTAGAGCCTAAAAAATAAAAACAAAAACAGAGCTAACCCAAATAATAACAAAGGATTCAAGTTAAACATGAACACTAACAAATGTTAGCTATTTAACATAAAATTTAAACTTAGATAGCTCTGTTAACTCTGTTTTTTTAGATTAAAATTTAATTATTTTATTTATAAACTACTTTGGTATTAGTTTTGCTATTTACATCTAAACAATTTAAAATTTTACACATGAAACGTATATTATCTATTATCACAGTATTTACTTTATTATTAACGTCTTGCTCAGATGCTGAAGATGGACAAGATGGAGTCAATTTTGTGGGACAATCTTTTGAAAGAACAATAAACTTTACCCCTACAAATGGCTACCAAGAAGCTTTAGAAGTCCCTCTTAGCATTGATTTATTTGAAACTGATATGGTATTAGTTTACCACCTTAGAGGTCAAGTTGATGGTTTTGATGTTTGGAAAGCATTACCTGAGACCGTATATATCAATGCTGCAGAAGAGTTTCAATATAACTTTGAACACAACTTTGACTTTGTTACAATTTTTATTGAATCTCATCCATTATTTGATTTTAATTTATTAACGAATGCTGAAAGAATTAACCAAACCTTTAGAATTGTAGTCTTACCTGTAGATTTTGTAAGTAGCAATGGTATAGATATCAATAATTACAATGAGGTTATTCAATACGCTAAGTAATTAATTAATAACATAAAAAACAGCTTCAATTTTAAATTGAAGCTGTTTTTTTATGTGCTATTTTTTCTAAACAAACTGTATATTTGCTAAAACTACTAAAACGTTATAGTAACTATGGAATGTATTTCGGTTTTTGATATGCTAAAAATTGGTGTTGGACCATCTAGTTCTCATACTTTAGGTCCTTGGCGTGCTGCAGAGCGTTGGATAACAGAATTAAAGACATCCAACCTTTTTAATAAAGTTGAAACTATACAAGTTGACTTATATGGCTCACTATCGCTCACTGGTAAAGGTCATGCCACAGATTATGCTGTTCTATTAGGCTTATCTGGAAAAGATCCCGAAACCATACCTACATATCAAATAGATAGTATAATTGCGTCAATAAATGCTACTTCTAAATTAAATTTTAATGGTGAAAAAACAATTGAGATAAACCCTAAAGCACACATTGTTTTTAATCGTACGTTTTTACCATTTCATTCTAATGGAATAACGTTTACTGCTTTTAATAATAACAAATCTATTGATGTGTCTACCTTCTATTCTATTGGTGGTGGATTTGTTGTTAAAGAAGAACGTGCAAATCATAAAAAAAACTTCGAGATTAAATGCTCATTTCCTTATCCTACAGAAAAAGGAACTGATTTACTTCAGTTTTGTAAAACCTTGGATAAATCTATTTCTGAAGTTGTTTTAGAGAACGAAAAATCTATTAGAACTGAAGACGAAATCGATACCGAATTAAAACGTATTTGGGACACTATGTTAGAATGTATGTACACAGGTTGTCATACAGAAGGTAATCTTCCTGGTGGACTAAACGTTAGACGTCGTGCTTTTGATATGCACCAAAGCTTAAAAGGTGACTCTAAATTCTCAAATCCAGTAGAATGGATTTATGCCATTAGAAATACAGAAGTAAAATTTAGACAAATATTAAAATGGGTAAGCTGTTTTGCATTAGCTGTTAACGAAGTTAACGCCTCTTTAGGTCGCGTGGTTACAGCACCAACCAATGGAAGTGCTGGAGTTATACCATCTGTTTTAATGTATTATCTAGTTATTGAAAATCATGATGGTAATTTTGAAGACATTAAAAAATTCTTGCTTGTTGCTGGAGAGATTGGAAGTATCTTTAAAAAAGGTGCTACTATTAGTGCTGCAATGGGTGGCTGTCAAGCCGAAATCGGAGTATCTTCCGCTATGGCTGCAGGTGCATTAACAGAATTGTTAGGAGGATCACCAGAACAAGTACTTATAGCTGCAGAAATTGCAATGGAACATCACCTTGGATTAACCTGCGACCCAATTGGTGGCTTAGTACAAATCCCATGCATAGAACGTAATGCAATGGGAGCAATTAAGGCGATAAATGCTGCTGAACTGGCTTTAGATACAGATCCTAAAAATGTAAAAGTCCCTTTTGATAAAGTAGTCAATACAATGTGGGAAACTGCAAAAGACATGAACTCCAAGTACAAAGAAACTTCTAAAGGTGGATTGGCTGTAAGTGTTAACATGGCAGATTGTTAATATAAAAACATAAGGTCAAGAAGTATAAATACCGCTTGACCTTATTAACAAACAAACTAATCTTTGTTTCTTTTAATTTCTATTGTGCATTTGTTGGTAAACCAATTTGTGTACCTATAACACTTGACTCCGGTTGTGTAATTACTGGACAGTTTATAATTGCTCCTGTTGCAGTTAACAAATCAGAAAATGAATTAGCTAATGGAGAAGTATTAGCATTTCCTCTAAAAGGAACTAAAGTACCATCTGCTAAGAGTGCATTTACTTGATCGAAACT
>JALZUT010000071.1 GCA_023300575.1 Olleya sp. | reverse complement strand
TGTTACTACCCATTGGCTTGTTGCGCCTACATTTCCTGTTACTGTAACTTCGCCAGCTGGAATATTATCTGCTTGACCGTCTATACAGAAATCATATGGCCCACCCGCAAGTGTTCCTCCATTAGAAGCATCACATGTACTCCAAGCAGCAGCCGATCCACCAGAAGTTGTTGTATATGGAGCTGTCCCAGAAACAAAATTCATTGCACTATCCCAACGTCCAGCTGTAACTGCTTGACCAACTCTATCTTGATTTGCTGCACCATATTGCATGTAAGCTAAAAGAACAGCTGGATCTGATGACCCAAATGTACCAGTTGCAAATAAACCAATACCTTCTGCTGTTGTGCTAATATTAAAAGTGAAACTAACACTTTCATTAGCAGAAAGCATATAATCCCCATTATTTGGTGTGATACCACTTAATTGACCATAATTTCCTGGCCCTAAGCATATCCAGTAATTAGTAATATTCTCCATAGACGATCCCGTATTAGTGATCGTTAACTCGTTTGTTGTAGGATTCACACTAGTAAATGTAACATCTTGCGACATCACATTATAAGTACCTACAAAAAAGCATAATAAAGTCACAAAACTTTTTACTACACTACTTAATTGTAATTTTCTTTTCATTGTTTTTTTTTAAAAGTTAATTTGGATATTATATAACAAATTTAAAAACAAGATGTTTAAATATTTGTTAGCCAGCTAACACTAAAAAAATAAAAAGTTAAAATTTAGTTAAAATACAGATTAATCTTTACTAATTTAAACTCTAAACATTTTATTGAGTAATAAACCTCTAACTAAAGAGTTTATTAAAAACTATAAAAAAGAAGTAAATGAAATTAACTCGATTCTTTTCATTAGATTTATTATTTTTACAAAATATATTTAACAACTCCAAACAATTACATATAAAGCATGGGATTTTTTGATTTCCTGACAGAAGAAATCGCTATAGATTTAGGTACTGCCAACACATTAATTATTCATAACGACAAAGTTGTTGTTGACGCACCTTCTATAGTTGCTCGTGATCGCATTAGCGGAAAAATCATTGCAGTTGGACAAGAAGCCAACATGATGCAAGGAAAAACACATGAAAATATTAAAACCATTAGACCCTTGAAAGATGGTGTAATTGCAGATTTTGATGCGTCTGAGCAAATGATTAGTCTATTTATAAAAAATATCCCTGCATTAAAAAAGAAATTATTTACACCTGCCTTACGCATGGTTATTTGTATTCCTTCTGGAATTACAGAAGTAGAAATGCGAGCTGTAAAAGAAAGCGCAGAACGTGTAAATGGTAAAGAAGTATACTTAATACACGAACCTATGGCTGCTGCAATTGGTATTGGTGTAGACATTATGCAACCTAAAGGAAACATGATTGTAGATATAGGTGGTGGTACGACAGAAATTGCTGTTATTGCATTAGGTGGTATTGTTTGTGATAAGTCTGTTAAAATTGCAGGTGATGTATTTACCAACGATATTATTTATTACATGCGTACACAACACAACCTTTATGTTGGAGAGCGTACAGCTGAAAAAATTAAAATACAAATTGGTGCAGCTACTGAAGATTTAGATCTTCCGCCAGAAGACATGAGTGTTCAAGGTCGTGATTTGTTGACAGGTAAACCTAAACAAGTTCAGATTTCATACAGAGAAATTGCAAAAGCGCTAGACAAATCTATTTTGCGTATTGAGGATGCTGTCATGGAAACCTTATCTCAAACACCCCCAGAATTAGCTGCAGATATATATAATACAGGAATCTATCTTGCAGGAGGAGGCTCAATGTTACGTGGTTTAGACAAGCGTTTATCGCAAAAAACAGACCTACCTGTTTATATTGCAGAAGACCCTTTACGTGCTGTGGTAAGAGGCACAGGAATTACACTTAAAAACATTCCTAAATACAAAAGCGTGTTAATTAAGTAACAATATACTCTTAAAATAACGCATCAAATTTGTCTCTTTTTCGCTCATATTTTAAAAAAAACCATAACTTAGGCTATGCTTTGATTTTTTATTTCATCTGAACAAAAAAAATTCAAATTTTTAATACATCATCATTAAGACTAAATTGGTATAACTAAAATAAAATGCAACAAATCGTAAATTTTATATTAAGAAACAAAATTACTTTGTTTTTCTTGTTGCTGTTATGTATTTCTATTGGACTTACTATTCAATCTCATTCTTACCATAAAAGTAAGTTTATAAATTCTGCCAATAGTATTACTGGTGGTATTTATAATACGAGCAATTCGGTTAGTAGTTATTTTAATTTAAAGTCTGAAAACCAAAAACTTCAAGAAGAAAACACAAGACTAAAAGCACTTATTTTTAATAGTAAACTTGGAACTAAATCTTATATAGATACTACAAGTTTTGATACTCAATATAAAGTTACTGAAGCGCGTATTATTAAAAACAGCTACGCTTTACAAAACAATGTACTGTTAATTAATAAAGGAGAAAAAGATAGCATAAAAGCAGATTTGGGTGTTATCTCTCCAAAAGGAATTATTGGTATTACAGATAATACAAACAGTAAATATACAAGTGTTATTTCTATTTTAAATACAACCAATAAGATTAGCGCGCAACTTAAAAAAACCAATCACTATGGCTCTTTAAGTTGGAATGGTAATTCGCCAAAGGTTATCCAGCTTACAGATATACAGAAAAACGCACCTATAAGAGTGGGTGATACCATAACAACTTCTGGCCGTTCGGATATTTTCCCTAAAGGTGTTTTAATAGGAATCGTTAAAGACTTTAAAATTGACATAACAGAAAACTTCTTTGAGGTAAATGTTATTTTATTTAATGACATGACTAATCTAGAGCATGTTACTATTATTGAAAACTTAGATAAACTATTAATTGACGCTTTATTAAACCCAAATGAATAACCTACTTTCTATACATACTATTAGGTTTATAGCGCTTATTTTATTGCAGGTTTTACTATTTAATAATATTAACTTTATGGGTTATATCAACCCAATGGTTTATATCTTATTTATCATTTTATTTCCTGTAAAAAACAATAAAACACTGTTTTTGTTTTTAAGCTTTCTGTTAGGTTTAATCATTGACATTTTCATGGATTCTGGCGGAATAAATGCAACAGCTACATTAGTTACAGCTTTTATAAGACCAGCAGTATTAAAATTTAGTTTTGGTGCAGTTTATGAGCATCAAGCACTTAAATTTAATAACATAGATTTTGGACAAAAAATAACTTATATTACTTTACTTACTGTTACGCATCATATAATTTACTTTTCTCTTGAAATTTTTAACACTTCAAAAATAATTTTAGTGCTTCAAAACACGTTATTTTCAAGTATTTTCACTATTATACTATGTGTGTTAATTACGACTATCTTTAGTACTAAATCTAAATGAGAAAACTATTACTTCTTCTATCTGTAATTATTATTGGTTTGGTGTTTACTGGAAGATTACTCTATCTACAAATATATCAATCAGCTTCTAACAATCTTTATGATGACAATGCAATAAGAAAAGAATTTGACTACCCTAAACGTGGTTTTGTTTACGATAGAAATGATAAACTTTTGGTATCTAACCAACCGTCTTATGATGTTATGGTAATTCCTAAAGAAGTAAAACCTTTGGATACACTTGAGTTTTGTTCGCTTTTAAAAATTGATAAAGCTAAGTTTATAGAAAAATTCAATAAAGCTAAGCGTTATTCTCCAAGATTACCAACACCTTTTATTTCGCATTTATCAAAAGAAGACTATGCAGTTTTACAAGAGACAATGCGTAAATATGAAGGCTTTTATATTCAGAAACGATCTTTAAGAAAATACGAAACCAAAATTGGTGCTAACGTTTTAGGTGATATTGGTGAAGTAAATGTTAGAGATATTACTAAAGACAACTACTACAGAAGTGGTGATCTAATTGGTAAACAAGGTATTGAAGCTTCCTATGAAAAAACATTAAGAGGTCAAAAAGGAATAAAATTCATCCAAAAAGACCGATTTAATCGAAATTTAGGGCCTTATAAAAACGGAACAGCAGACACACTTCCAGAAGCAGGAAAAGACATTAAAATAACGATAGATGCCACTTTACAAGCTTATGGAGAATTATTAATGACCAATAAAAGAGGTGGTATTATAGCTATTGAGCCTCAAACTGGCGAAATTTTATCTATGATTTCTGCACCAACTTATAATCCAAATAGTTTAGTAGGAAGAAACAGAAGTGAAAATTACACTAAACTTTTTTATGACTCTATAGCAAACCCATTATTTAATAGAAGTTTACAAGGTGTTTACGAACCTGGATCACCTTTTAAATTAATGAATGCATTAATTGCTTTACAAGAAGGTGTTGTTACTGTAGAAGAAAAAATAACCTGTTATAATGGTTTTAAATATGGAAAAAGAGCCTTTATGAAATGTCACTGCAGTTTTGGTGTAAAAAACAACCTAATAAGAGGTGTTCAAGAATCTTGTAACACGTATTTTGGAACAGTTTACAAACGAATATTAGACAAATACGATAATGCCTCTATTGGTATTGATAATTGGAGTAAACATATAAAAAGTTTTGGTCTAGGTGATTTTTTAAACAACGATTTATATGTTGGACAAAAAGGGAGAATACCAAATAGAAAATTTTATAATTCTGCGTACCCAAAACGGTTTTATTCTACCTATACAATGTCCAATGCAATAGGACAAGGAGAAGTTAGAACAACTCCTATACAATTAGCCAATATGATTGCAGCAATAGCAAATAGAGGCTATTATTACACACCACATGTTATAAAAGAAATTGAAGGAAAAACCTTGCCCGAAAATTTTACTACTCCAAAATACACTACTATTGATAAACAACATTTTGATCCTGTAATAGAAGGAATGCTAAAAGTATATGAAGAAGGTACAGCCGAATTGTTAAAAATAAAGGATATTGAAATTGTTGGAAAAACAGGAACAGTAGAAAATTTTGTAAAAATTGATAGCGTCAAAACACAACTAACAGATCATTCTATTTTTGTAGCTTTTGCACCTAAAGATAATCCTAAAATTGCTATTGCAGTTTTTGTAGAGAATGGATATTGGGGAAGTAGGTTTGCAGGAAAAATAACTAGTTTAATGATTGAAAAGTACTTAAAAGGAAAAATTAATAGAAAAGATTTAGAAGATTGGATTTTATCGCATAGCTTAGAAAACGAGTATACTAAACAATACTCTGGAGCACCTTTTAAAATAAATGGTCAAACCCAATTACAAGTTATTAAACCTGAAGAATACCAAAAACTAAAAAGAAGAATAAATCAACTTAATTAAATGTCAAGACAAACTGATAGATATTATAAATTTGATTGGCTAACCATCTTACTGTTTTTTATTTTAGTAGGATTTGGTTGGTTAAACATATTATCTGCAACTTATGGTGGAGAAGCTATCCAGTATTTTGACCTCTCTAACCTTTACAGCAAACAACTTATTTTTATTGGGCTTTCGGTAGTTTTAATTGTCTTTATTTTATCTATTGATGCTAAATTTTACGAACGATTTTCTAGCATTATTTACCTACTATCACTCTTCTCTTTAGCTGGATTATTTCTCTTTGGAAAAAACATAAATGGGGCTACATCTTGGTATCCTATTGGCTCTTTCACATTCCAACCTGGAGAGTTTGCAAAAGCTGCAACTGCGTTAGCTGTTGCTAAATATGTAAGCGATTTAAATACAGATATAAAAAAATTTAATGATCAACTTAAAACCTTTGCCTTAATTGTATTACCTGCGTTATTAATTTTACTACAACCAGATGCTGGAAGCACATTAGTTTATGGCGCATTTTTCTTTGTTTTGTATAGGGAAGGTTTGCCACAAATTTACTTAATAATAGGTGCATTATTAATATTACTTTCTATTTCTGCTTTAAAATTTGGTGTCCTTGCTGTTTTAGCGGTTGCAACATTATTGGTTTTAACTTACTACTTTACTCTAAAAAGGAAATCTTCTTTTATACAACCTATAATTGTACTAATTTTAAGCGCCGTGCTTGCATTTGGAGTTCGGTTTTTTTATGATAATTTATTACCTGCTCACCAAAAAGATCGTATTACTATTTGGCTAAGTCTTGAAAAAGATCCAGATAAATTAGAAAAAATGAAAAAGACAGTTGCCTATAACCTAAACGAGTCTGAAAAAGCAATTAGCAGTGGTGGTTTTAATGGTAAAGGGTTTTTACAAGGTACACGTACAACCGGAAACTTTGTTCCAGAGCAAGAAACTGATTATATTTTTAGTACAGTAGGAGAAGAATGGGGTTTTATTGGAAGCTTCTTAACTGTATTAGTTTTTGTCTTAATAATTATAAGGATACTTATATTAGCCGAAAGACAAAAGAATCAATTTAGTCGTATGTATGGTTATAGTGTTGCAGGCATATTGTTTTTGCACTTCTTCATTAATATAGGAATGGTAATGGGTCTTATACCAACTATCGGTATACCACTGCCCTTTTTTAGTTATGGTGGCTCTGGACTTTGGGGATTTACTATTTTAATCTTTATTTTCATCAAATTAGATTCTAATAGGATTAATGAGTGGTAGTGTTTTAATAGGCAATAAGCAAAATTAAAAAATTCTGTATATTCCACAGAGTTTTCACAGAGACACATATTCTTAATGAGATAAGTTTTGAGTCTTTTTTTTGCGTCTTTGCCTCTTTGCTAGATTAAAAATCTCGCAGAACAACAAGTCAATCCCAAATAAAAAAACCCCTTAAAACATAAGTTAAAAGGGATTTAAAAGTATCTTTTTGTTTTAATCTTACAGATTATAAACAGCTCTAAAAGTCACAAATCGTGGTTGTATAAAATACTCTCTAGTACTTACAGAAAAACCACCAACATTATTATTTATACTAGAATCTACATCTAATATGTTAGTTGCTTTAATTTCATATTCCCATTTACTATCGTTCTCTTTTCTATATATTAAATTAGCATTAAACAATCCAAAAGTATTAGTATTATCACCTACTGTTTGTCTTGTGTAGCCATAATCTGTTTTAAAAGTAAATTTCTTAAATATTAAGGCATCAAAGTCTAACGAAGGTCTATTAGTAATGATTCTAGTAGATGTATTACCTTGATTATTATCACTATTAGAATATCTATAGGTTATTCCAAAGTTTGGTGCTTCTCTAAAATTAGAACGTAAACTGGGTGTGTAAGTTTGAGTGAAATTTTCGTTTACAGACAGCTGATTATTAATAAACTGATTAAATTTAGAATAATTAAAATTACCACTTATACTAGCTTGCAACTTTCCAAAACGTCTTTGAAAACGACCAGTTGCAGTAAAAGTTTCATCTGCAAAATCAGAATTAAAAGGCTCACTACTTCTAATAACAGAACCAGATTGGAATATTGATCGTGTTCTTATATTATCTATATTTTTATTATAGTTTAAAGATGCGAATACATTAGTGTAATTAAACATATTAAAACTAAAATAACTCAAGTTTAGATTATGTGACAATGAGTTTTCTAGATCAGGATTACCTACAAATGTTGAGTTGTAACTATTAAGTACAACACCTCTAGCAAATTGATTTACATCTGTAAATTGCGTTTGCATACGGTAAGATAAATTTAAATTCTCCGAAGATTTTAATTGTACTCTTACATTTAAATCTGGTAAAAGTCTAAAGAAGTTATCTGTAGTTTTAGTATTAAATTGATCGTTTTCTACATTATAGGCGTGTGCAGATAAACCAGGACTTAAAGTAAACTTACCTGTTTTATAACGGTAATGCATCCCTAAATAGACATCTGTAAATGTATATTTTATATCGTTAACATCTGAAACATCTGGTATCGCAGAATCAGTATCAAGTTCATCTCCATTATCTAAAGTTTGAAAAATATTAGAATCGAATTGTTGATTACTAAATATAGTTCCAAAAGTAAAGTTGATATCGCTTTTCTTATTTAAAATATTCCAATAGTCCAATTTAGCATCTAACTGGTTTGTTTTTACAAGTTTGTCTTGATTAACACTATAGTTAAGTTGAGAACCATCTAAACCTAATCCTAGAGCTGTACCATCGTAAGGATCTTCATCTGGAAGCATATCATCAGGATCAAAACCATTACCGTTATTTGTAGGATCGTTTTCTAATAATGCATTATAAAAAGGATCTTCTTCTTGAAATAAATGCTGAATAGATAAGGCAAAAATATTAGTTTCGTCTAACGTATAGTAATAATTTAAATTTTGATTTATTGAGAATGGAGTAGCCTCTTCAAATTGATCTATTGTACCTACAACATTTGAAAATGTTCCATTTAGTTGCTCTTCATTAGAGACACGACCAATAATATCGTAATCTAATTGATTACTAGGGTTTGGTTTATATTTTGCACTAAATTTAAACACACCTAAATCACTTTTTTGTTCTGTGTTACTTTGAGTGTTTTCATCTGGTATATCTAAATCACTATCGGTATAGAAGACTGAGCTGTTTTCTTGCAAATCTATTCTACTGCTTGCTAATATTGCAAAACCAGATAAATCTAGAGTGCTTTTTGGTGAGTAACTAAAATTACCAGCAGCAAATTTTGTATTTATATCTTTAGCTTGATTGTTTTGTAGCTGCCTAAAACCTAAGTCGTTATTTCCTAAGTTAATATTAGTACCACTTTGCCTGCTTGGTTGTTGGAATCCCCCTCCGAAATTTCGAATATCACGTCTTGATAATGCTAATTCTCCAATATTATTTATGTCTCCAATAAAATTAATGCTCTTTTCAGGACTGTAATAAAACAGTTTAGGTTGTGCTAAATATAAACTACCATCAGGAGAGTCTCCTGCACCTGCAGTTATAGTTCCAAACCAAAAGTTTTTCTTACCTTCTTTTAATTTAATATTTATTGCAATATTATCTTGATTATTAGTTACACCGCTTAATTGACTATTATTAGAATAGTTTTTTAAAACCTGTATTTTATCAATTGCATTAGCCGGAATATTTTTAGTGGCTAATTTTGTGTCACCATCAAAAAAGTCCTTACCATCAATCATTACTTTTCCAACGGTCTTTCCTTCTACCTCAACCTGTCCATCATCATTAATTTCTACTCCAGGCATTTTCTCTAAGATATCACCAAGTTTTCGTTCTGTTCCATTTTTAAACGAATCTGCATTATAAGTAATAGTATCTCCACTTATGGTTACAGGCATTTCGTAAGTTAATTCTACCTCGTCTAAACTATTATCAAAAGACATAGAAAAGTCTTTATTGATAGTTGCTTCTTTAGTATCAAAAATCTCAGATATGGATTTCATACCAATGTAACTAACTTGAATGCTATAAGTCGAATTCTCTTCTAAACTTAACTTATATCGCCCTTTATCATTAGTTATAGCATAAGCATCTAAGTTTTTAGTTGCTTGATTTATTGCGACTACATTTGCTAATTCTAAGCCAACTCCTGTACTGTCTTGTACTACACCTTCAAACTTTACTTGCGCAAAGGAAGAACTAACTACTAATAATAGTAGCAATTGAAATATATTTTTCATCTAATATTTTTGGTTTTATTTGGTTATTTTGAAGACTAGTTACGTCTTCCTCCTCTAGATCTAAACATCTCTCTCATCTCTTCCATTTTCTTTTTTACAGTTGCTTGATACTCTTCTCTAGAAATTTCTTTTCCTTTTGTAGGTTTTTTTATTTCTGCTTTTTCTGAAGGATTCATTACTATTTTAGTACATAAAACAGTGGTTCTACCAGAATTAACTTCAAGAATCAAACCTGGAAGTCCCCAATATTCTCCTGGCCCATTATTAACAGGGATTTGCATGGTGTACCAAGCAGTAACTTCTACTTCCTCAGGAATTTCAATTTCATCAAAAGGGTTTTTAGGTTCGTCAGTTTTTGTAGAATCTTTAGCTACTTCTGTTGTTTCACCTTCTTTTTTATCGGCATCTTTCTTATCATTATCTCTGTTTCTTCTTCGCATGTTAGTCCAATCTGCAGCATCAACCTTTTTTACAGCAGTTGCTTTAAAGCAGGTATATTGACCTATCTGCTTTGTTTCGCCAGTCATTTTCCATTCGTATTTTGGTAAACTATCTACAATTAAAAATTGCTTTCCAAAAAACTCTTGGTCTTGAAGTAAGTCATTATCTTTTACATTCTTATAGACTGTACCAGCAGCTGCTGCTCCGCCAAATCTAAAACCTCCTCCACCTCCTGGTGTATCTAAAGCTTCGTCTTCTTTGTAAGCAGATTCTGTTTTGTTAAAATCTAAAATGAAGGTTTTTTCCAACATAGATTTCATACGTTCGGTAATTTGTTTTTTACGTTCTGGACTCATTTCTCTTCCTCCAAAATTATCCATGTCCATTGTTGTTTTAGACATATAAGTGGCTTGTCCTTGAAAATTGTCTTGCGCAAAACCATTAAAAGCAGTTAATATAACTACTGTTAAAGCTAAATTTTTTAAGATTGATTGTAATTTCATTGTATGTGTTTTAATTAAAATAGTGTAATACTAAAATAAGACAACGAAATTAGCCAATAGTTTAATTTGCAATTGTTAAATATTTCCTAATAAAACCTATCCACCAATCGAAAAGCTTTCTATTACTGTTCCGTTACTTCCAGATTTAAATTTGGTCATCATCTCTTCATTTTTCTTCTTCATAATTTCATTAAATTCATCTTGAGAGACTTCCTTACCTTTTGTAGGTTCTTCTATTTTAGTTTTCTTATCAGGATTAAGGACTATTTTAGTACAAACTAAAGTTAGCTCTCCATCATTAATTTCTAAAATCAACCCAGGTAAACCGTTAAAAACTGAGGGTCCATTATTTACAGGTATTTCCATAGTGTACCAAGCAACTGTCTCTCTTTCTTTTTCTACAGTTTCTAAACCACCATCAGCAGACATAGTCTTTGTTTTATAGGTCGCCTTAAAAACAGCTTTTCTACAGGTATAATCGCCAATATATTTAGTTTCGTTAACTAGTTTCCATACTTGATTTTTTAAAGTGTCTTTTACTAAAAAGCGCTTACTTAAAAGCTCTGTTTCGTTTGTAAATCTTGTTTCTTTTAAGTTTTTATAAAGCGCATCAGATCCGTTTGACACACTAATACTAATACCAGAACTACTTGTTTTTGGCGTAGATAAACTTTCGTTTTCTTTATACATAGACTCTTCTTTTGTAAAAATCAAAGTGTATTCTTTCTGGAACTGTTTTTTCATTTGTTCCATGATTTTTTTATGCATTTCTGATTTTTCATCAACGCCATCCATTTTAAAATCCATTTTTCTGTGAGATTTATAAGTAGCTACACCTTGAAAGTCTTGAGCTGAAGTAGATATTATAAACAATAAGCTTAATACTGTTATACATGTTTTCATAATAAAATTTTTTATAATTAGTAATGATGCAAATATCAAACATAAAAGCAACACACTTAGTTAACTAGTGTTAACGTGTGTTAACCTATTGGTTTTCTTTAACTTTAACTGGTACATTTGAAGTATGAATAACAAAAAACTAAAATATATTCTATATTTAATTGTGATCGTTATTTGTTGTACAATAGCTATCCAAGTTTATTGGAACTACAAAAATTATCAAACTAATAAACAACAACTTATTAATGATGTTCAAGTTAGTTTAGACAACGCTGTAGATAAGTATTACGAAAACCTTGCGTTAGAAAACACACTGTCTTTTGATATAAATAAATCGGTTAGTGGAGGGGTTTATGATAAAAAAGGCTCTTTTGAAGCTATTGTTAACAATTTAGATATAGATAAAAATGGATTTACTTTATTAGATTCTCTAGATACTAAAGACATTAAAGGGATTACTATTGTCAGAGGAAAAACATCAAAAAAAGACTGTTTAACAATCAATTCACCTCGTTTTAACTTAAATAATAGTAGTGGTGAAATTAAATGGAATAAACTAAAAGACTCTATAAATGGAAAGCCTTTTGAGCTATTAACCTCTAAAGTCGTTTTTTCTATCACTAATGATTCTTTAAAATTAACAACTGTAGATTCTTTATTAAAATTAGAATTAAATCGAAAAAAACTAGAGTTAGACTTCGGTCTTTCTTTAAAAAAAAATGGTAAAGAAGAAGAATTTACAAATGCATTTAACAATCAAGAGTCTGCTTTATCAACAACATCAAAATCTACATTTTTACCATTAAACAGTACCTTAACTGTCTTTTTTAAAAATGAAACTAAAACCATACTAACACGTATTATATCTGGTATTTTAATTTCTGCTTTATTAGTTTTAGCTGTTATTGTTTGTTTATTTTATTTATTAAAAATAATCACCCAACAAAAGCAATTAGCCGAAATCAAAAATGACCTAATAAGTAATATTACACACGAGTTTAAAACACCTATTGCAACTATAGGTGTTGCTCTAGAAAGTATTAAAGATTTTGATGTATTAAAAGATGAAGCAAAAACAAAACAATACTTAAATCTTTCTAACACCCAATTATCTAAGCTAAATCTAATGGTAGAAAAACTATTAGAAACCGCCACTTTGGATAGCGAAAATTTAAAACTACAAAAAACACCAACAAACCTAACTTCTTTGATTGATTTGTTGGCAGAGAAACATCAAATGCAATATTGCAACAAGGTTTTAAAATTTTACAATACAAAGGATGATATTATTACAAATGTAGATGGGTTTCATTTTGAAAATGCAGTTAATAATATTATTGACAATGCTTTAAAATATGGTGGAGAGCAAATAGATATCTGTCTAAATAAAGTTGGACATAAAATTGAGATTAAGATTTCTGATAACGGAAACAACTTAGACAAATCTCAAATTAGTAAAATATTCGAAAAATTTTATCGCGTACCTAAAGGCAACACACATGATGTTAAAGGTTTTGGAATAGGTTTATATTACACCAAAAAAATAATAGAAAAACATAAAGGCACTGTAACTATTGATCTCAAAAAGAACACTACATTTATTATAACCTTAGCAGATGTCTGATAAAACAACCATACTTTTAGCCGAAGACGAACCTGTTTTAGGGCAAATTATTAAAGAAAGTCTAGAGACTAGACACTTTAATGTTTTGCTTTGCGAAAACGGAGAAATAGCCTTAAAGGCATATCAAGAACAACAACCAAAACTACTAGTTTTGGATATTATGATGCCTAAAAAAGACGGATTTACATTGGCTAAAGAAATTAGAAAAATTGATAAAATAACACCTATACTATTTTTAACAGCAAAATCGCAAACACAAGATGTTGTAGAAGGGTTTTCTATTGGTGGTAATGACTATCTAAAAAAGCCTTTTAGTATAGAAGAGCTAATTATAAGAATGGACAACTTATTAAAAAGAAGTAAGTTTCAAAAAACTATAGACGTTATAGATATTGGCAACTACACCTTTAACTTTACTAAACAAACACTAAAATATAAAAATAAGGAGATGCAAAAATTAACACATCGCGAAGCACATCTGCTGTTTCATCTTATAAAAAACAAAAATCAGGTTTTAGATCGGTCTTTAATTTTAAATAAGCTTTGGGGAAACGACGATTTTTTTAGTGGTAGAAGCATGGACGTTTTTATTACAAAGCTTAGAAAAAAACTAAAAAAAGACGATCAAATCCAGATAATAAACGTCCGTGGATTTGGTTATAAATTAACTTGCTAAAAAGTGGCTTAGTTTTTGTACTTTTCCATGCAACATGAAACACACATTAATTTTACTCTATTTAATCTCGTTTTCGGTCTTTGCTCAAGATCAAATCTCTGCTAGTCTAATACAACAAGACAGTTTAAAAGCAGACCAATTTATATCTAAAGACAATTTTGGTACTGTTTACTATACCAATGATAATGCTTTAATAAGGCAAACAGAGACAGAACAAACTAGTTACAGTAATGTACAACTAGGTAATATTACGTCTATAAACACATACAACCCATTAAAAATAAACGTGTTTTATGCTGATTTTAATACACTTATCATATTAGATAACAGATTAGCAGAAGTATTAAAAACAGATTTTAATACACTTAGTGACTATAAAAATGTGTCACATGTAACAACAGGTTTTGACTCTACTGTTTGGTTATTTAATCAAGATTTTCAGTATTTAGAATTGTTTGACTATAAAACACAGACCACCAGATATAAAACTATTCCCGTAGCTTCTAAACCATTAGCCCTAACAAGTAATTATAATTATTGTTGGTTATTGACTGAAGACTATTTATACTGCTACAACTATTTTGGAAGTGTTATTTATAAAATAAAAAATGAAGGCTACACCAATATAAAAGAAGCTAACGAAAATATCGTGTTACAAAAAGAAAATATGCTATTATTTTATAACCATAAAACTAAAACTTTGCAACCCATAGCATTATCAAATATGTTAATAAGTCAGTTTTTTGTAACCAATCAAATCCTTTATATTTACACTCGCAAAGCACTATACCAATACCAACTTAAAACAGACTAAATATGCACGTTGCCATAGCAGGAAACATAGGCGCAGGAAAAACAACGCTAACAAAGTTACTAGCCAAACATTTTAAATGGGAAGCACAATTAGAAGACGTTGTAGACAACCCTTACCTAGACGATTTTTACAATCAGATGGAACGCTGGAGTTTTAACCTGCAAGTGTATTTTTTAAACAGTCGTTTTAGACAAGTTGCCCAAATTAGAGAAAGCGGTAAAGACATTATCCAAGACAGAACTATCTATGAAGATGCCCACATTTTCGCACCTAATTTACATGCAATGGGATTAATGACTAATCGTGATTTTGAAAATTACAAATCATTATTTGACCTTATGGAAGATTTTGTTGCAGGACCAGATTTATTAATTTACTTACGTAGCTCGATTCCAAATTTGGTGTCTCAAATTCATAAACGTGGACGTGATTACGAAAATTCAATAAGCATAGATTATCTAAGCCGACTTAACGAGCGTTACGAAGCTTGGGTACATGGTTACGACAAAGGTAAATTACTAATTATCGACGTAGATAATTTAGATTTTGTAGATAAGCAAGAAGATTTAGGTACAATAATCAATAGGATTGATGCTGAGATAAACGGGTTGTTTTAATTTTTTAGCGTTACCACAAGGCTCCCGCTATCTTATTTGCGCATAAGCGCGCGCAAAAAAAATGTCGTTTCAACTGCGAAGCAATCACTATTTCATCCTTAATAGTTAGACTATAAAACCATTACTTTTAGCATGTGCAATTGCCTCCTTACTAGAATTAACTAACAAGACAGGTGTCTCTTTATACGCTTTAAGTAAAGTAGTAACACGTTTTATTTTCTTTTTATCATTAACACTCCTTAGATAAACTGCTTTAATACGATTAGCAAACGTATTAACCAACTCTAAATAAATATAAGGATCGTGCTCTCCACTATCACCAATCAATACAAACTGCATATCAGGATAGGTATTTAAAATATTTATAATTTCAATTTGTTTTTCAGGCTTACTATCAGGCGTTTTTTTCTTAAAAATAGCGCCAAAACTTCTTAATAATATTGGACCTCTAGGAAAATTATTTGTTCTTAAAAAAAACTCTAAATAGCGGTATAAATTCCAAGGACTATGGCTTACATAAAAAACAGGGTTAGCTTTTAATCCAGAAGGCCCTTTGTGTAATAATTGATAGAAGTTGGCTGCACCTTCTAAAGGAATTCTACTTTGTGCATGTTTAAAAAAAGTATTATATAAAACACGCCATTTTAAAACAGACACAACACCTGTGTGCAAAATGGTATCGTCAATATCGCTAATCACTCCAAAATCTGAAGTGTCATCAGGTATCAATAATTCAACCGAAAACGTATTATCATTCTGAATCTTCCTATCTAGTAATAAGGCGTCGTTATAACCAATTTTAGCATGTAACCAACCATTAGTATCTGTTAATCGTTTTAGACCCTGTAACTGAGTTTCAATTTTAAAATACCCTTTATCATCTGCTTTTGTATAGAGTATTTCTTTATTAGGAAGTGTGATTTTTAACTTGGCACCCTTAATTTCATCGGTTTCAAAACGTTTCCAAGTATTTAAAATAAGACCAAATAAATTTTTCTGATTCAAGTCAATAGTTTCATCTTCTATTGCATGACCACGTGTATAAAAATGGTTATTAGTACCATAACTTAAAAACGAAATTATCTGTAAGGGATCTTTCTTAAACCAACTCATTACTTTCAAATATAATATAAAAAAAACCTGTTAATAAAATTAACAGGTTTAAAATATTTAGTTTGAAAAAATTATTGAGTAATTTCTTCTTCAATAATTGCTTTAGAGATCGTTTCAATTTTAACCATCTTCTTTGTTTCACCTTTTGAAACATCTAGTTTATAGTGCTTTTCTCCATGAACGCCTTCCCCTTTCAAAGCTTCAACTTTCGTTTTAACTTCTTCTAAAGTGCCTTCAATAGTTTGTTTATTAATATTCTCTACTCCGTTTACAACAGTTGTAGTTGTTACTGTAGCTTTAGCTAAATCATCATCAATAGCATTTATTTCAGTTCTCATTACTTCGCTAGACTCCGTCATAGCCATTCCTGTGTCAGAGTGCCCTCCTAAAATAGGTGCAATTACTAATCCGATTAAACATGTAAGTTTAATTAAGATGTTCATAGATGGTCCAGATGTATCTTTAAATGGATCTCCAACTGTATCTCCTGTAATTGCTGCTTCATGCGCATCAGATCCTTTATGTGTCATTTCACCATTAATCATAACACCTGCTTCAAAAGATTTCTTAGCGTTATCCCATGCTCCACCAGCATTGTTTTGGAAGATAGCCCATAACACACCAGATACTGT
>JALZUT010000070.1 GCA_023300575.1 Olleya sp. | reverse complement strand
TCTCAAGATCAAAACCCAACAAATGACATTACAGATAACACAGTTGGTGCTGACTATTTAAATGCTATTATTACAAATAACATAGCTGCAACTGCATACAGACCACATTCTGTAAACCAAACATTTATAGTAAGAGTAGTTTTAGAAAATATTCAGTTTCCTAATATAGAATATGAAACTTTAGATTTTGGAACTTTAACTAATGTAGATGGTGTAGATATTTTAAATCTAGTCAGAACTATTACACCTCCCTTTTAATTAATTGTTTTTGGTACTTTGCATAATATAAACTTCTGTTGCGCCAAACCCATATTTTTTGTAATCAGCTTCATAAAACTTTATAGTATCGTAACGACTTAAAAGCGTTTCTAATTCCATTTTTAAAACACCTTCACCTACTCCATGAATAAATACAATTTTTTGGATTCGTTTTCTTATAGCAAATTCTAATTTATGTCTTGCTGTATCTAATTGAATATTTAACTTGTCGTAATTAGTCATACCTCTTTCGCTATCAACTAAATGATGTAGATGTAAATCTACTTCTATCATTGGTTCATGACGTGCTTTAGGTTTTACTTTTGTTGTAGGTTTTCGTTTTTTTTCTATTTTTTCTGAAAGCACTTGACTAATAGAAGTAGATTGAAAGGCTTTATTAAAAGCAGAAGTTTTTATCTTAACTAATTCTGAAACTTTAAAATCAAGCTCAAAACCTTCTTTAGTTTCAATAGTAATTATAACTCCAGAAATTGATGTTACAACACCAGAAAGTACATCATCTAAAACATCTACAGTATCTCCTATTTTAAAATTCATTCTTCCTCATTATTAGATTCAGATTCTACAAAAGATTCTTTTTCTTTTTTACTTGGTATACTAGCTTGAAGGTTAAAAACACCATACATCAAAATCATAATTCCTCCAATCAATAACAACAAATTTTGTTCCTCGTTAGCATTAGCATAAATAGCAATTACAGCACCTAAAAGTATGGAAATGTAGTATTTAAAATATTTTTTTTGCACTTTGACTAATAAATATGGGTTAGAAAGATTAATTAATTATGCTATTAATCTATATATCATGAACAAAACTACACTTTTTTTTAAAAGGAATTGTATTATTTGCTATACTAAATATTCCTTTAAACCTAACAGCTCAAGTAGGTATTGGAATTACAAATCCAACAACACAATTAACAGTCAACGAAGATGCTATTTTTAATGAATCTGGTGTAAACCATGATTTTATAATAGATACAGACACACAAGCCAATATGTTTTTTGTTGATGCTTGTACAGATAGGAATGCTATTAATAGAGAAAAAATTAAAACAAATCATTGATAGTTACAGATTAGCTGATTTTTATGTTCTTTATCGATTTTTATGATGAAACAATCTAGTTGTAATCATTCTTTTAACTACTATTTACTTGTTTATTCGTAAATTTGTAATATCCAAATTAATTTTTAAATAATTATATTATGAAATCATATATTTCAGTTTGTATTAGCCTATTAACATTAAGCTTTTCTTTTGCACAGCTAAATGTTACAAACGACGCTTATATTTTTGTTGACGGAACAGGTTTTGATGATACTGTTGCAGATACTGCTCCTTTATTTGTAAATCAAGACATTAACTTACGTGATGTAAATAGTACAATATATTTAAGAAACGAAGCACAAGTAATTCAAGGTGCAGATGTTAAAAACTCGGGCTTAGGAAAATTAAGTATTTACCAAGAAGGAACTGTACATAATTATGCCTATAACTATTGGTGTGCACCTGTTGGAAATGTGTCTACCAACACAACCAATAACAGAGATTTTATACCTAATCAAAACATCTATGATGTTGTAGATTTAACTAATAGTAATCTTGCTGGTTATACAACAACTGCATACAATGGGACCAGTTCACCACTTAATATTGAACAGTTTTGGCTTTGGAAATTTTTTCCTGCAACAGATTTTGCTGATTGGGTTTATGTAGGTAAATCTGGTAACGTAGAATCTGGTTATGGTTTTACAATGAAAGGTACATTTGGTTCTACACCTACTGCTGGACAACAATATGATTTTAGAGGAAAACCTAATACAGGTGATATTGCTACAATGATTGAACCAGGTTTAGAAACCTTAATCGGTAATCCTTATCCTTCTGCTTTAGATGCAAGAGATTTTATACATGACTCAAATAACGCTGCATTATTAGACTCTGGTAGTTTGTATTATTGGGAACAAGACCAAACCGTAAGCTCTCATGTTTTAGTAGCTTATAGAGGTGGCTATGGTGCTTACACAATAAATGCTAATGGTTCAGTTGTGTCTTATGCACCTCCTACTTTTAACGCTTATAATGCAGATGGTACTTTAAATACTACGGGTAGTGCATCTACATCAGGAAAAGAACCTAGACGTTTCATTCCTGTTGGACAAGGCTTTTTTGTAAAAGGTGCTTCTGGTATATCTGCTGGTAGTATGATAATTACTAACAACTCGCATCGTGAGTTTTATAAAGAGTCTGGCGCTAATAGCGAATTTTATAGAACTGCTAATAACACAACTAATTCAATAACACAAGAAGAAATTACAAATGAGATTGTTTACAATGCTGATGGTTTACAAATTATGCCATCAGATTATAAACGTTTTAGAGTAAATGTAGATTTTGGTACCTCGCACACAAGGCAATTGCTACATAACTTTCATGCTTCAGCTACACCAAATTTTGATTATGGTTTAGAAAGTAAAATATATGCTTTAGCTAGTGCAGATGTAAATTGGGTACAAAACAATGAAGCGTATGTTACTAAAGCAGATGATTATCAAATTGAATTAACTATTCCATTAACTCTAAAAATAGATGAACAGCAGTTAATTACATTCAGGATTTTAGATGTTCAAAATTTTGACTCCTCTCAACCAATATACCTTCATGATATACAAAATGATACGTATGCAGATTTAAGAATTCAGGGATTTCAAATTAATCTACCTACAGGAAATTACACAAACCGCTTTGAAATCGTATTTGAACAGTCTAATACATTAAGTAATGACCAATTTACAGAAGATACTAACTTTGTAGTACTTCAAAATAATAATGCAAAAGAATTGGTTATAAAAAACCCTAATGCAATTCCTTTAAAATCTGTTTCTTTATATGATATTTCAGGAAAGCTGATATTTAATGAGTTTAACTTAGACAATGAAGTACGTTTATCATTTTCAACTAAAAACTTAAGTGATGGTATTTATGTAGCAAAAATCGAGACTCTAAATGCTAACACTACTAGTAAAAAAGTAATTATTAAAAACAAATAATTTCACTTTAAAAAAACAAATAAAAAGGATGTTGCTTAAAACTACATCCTTTTTTTATTTTTAAATCCTAATACTAGTTATACATCTATTTGGAAGCTTTAGAATACTACATGCTGCCTTGTTTAAACAAAAGACTATTTGGTTTAGAGTGTCCCGGTTGTGGTATGCAACGTGCTGTATTGCATGTTGGTAAAGGCCAATTTAATGAAGCGTATCAATTATATCCAGCAGTCTACACACTAATACTATTGTTTGTTTTTATTGGTATTAATTTTTTATATAAATTTAGGCACGCATACAAGATTAAGGTAAGCTTAATTATATTAAATGCAAGTATTATAGCTATAAGCTACATATTTAAAATACTAACTTAAAACCAACTATTATGGAACAAAAACAACTACCAAATGCAACTCTAGTCTTAATTTTCGGAATTATATCAATAGTTCTATGTTGGTGTTATGGAGTAATAGGGTTACCTCTTGGTATAGTTGGACTAATTTTAGGTAACAAAGCCATTAAAGTAGATCAACAACAACCAGATGTTTATCTTGGAATTCAAAATGTAAAAATTGGTAGAATTTTATCTATTGTTGGTATTGTTTTAAATCTAATTTTTATAGTAGGTATTATTTACGTAATCGCTACTGTAATTGGTTGGGATGCAATTGGTAATGAAGAGTTAATGAATGAACGCTTAGAAGAATTTAAACGTGCTATGGGTCAATAAAATTAAAATTTAATTATAAAAAAAGCGACTATTTACATAGTCGCTTTTTTAGTTATATAACTGCAATTTATTCAAATTGCTTTAATGTTTTAATAATAATTGCCACACAGTCTAATAACTGTTCCCTAGTCATAACTAAAGGTGGTGCAAAACGTATAATATTACCATGTGTAGGTTTAGCTAATAAACCGTTATCACGTAATGCCATACAGATGTTCCAGGCAGTATCACTGTCTTCTGTATCGTTAATTAATATTGCATTTAACAAGCCTTTTCCTCTTACTCCGTTAACTATACTTGACGTTTCAATAAATTTAGATAATTCTGCTCTAAATAATTCGCCTAAATCAAACGCGTTCTGTGCCAGATTTTCATCTTTAATAACATCTAAAGCTGCAATACCAATAGCAGCAGCCACAGGATTACCACCAAAGGTACTTCCGTGATTTCCTGGTTTAATAACATTCATAATGTTATCATTTGCCAAAACACCACTTACTGGATAAGCACCACCAGACAAGGCTTTACCTAAAATTAAGATATCTGCTTTAACATCTGGTGTACCAGAACAATGCTTGTCTACACAACTACAATTACCACAAGTCGCTAATAAACGACCTGTTCTGGCAATACCAGTTTGTACCTCGTCTGCAATAAATAATACGTTATGTTTCTCACAAAGTGCTTTAGCAGCTGCTAAATAACCGTCACTTGGCACATAAACACCTGCTTCACCTTGGATAGGTTCTACTAAAAAACCTGCAATATTTTTACTACTATTTAGCGCCTCTTCAAGTGCTTTAATGTTATTATATTCTATTTTAATAAATCCTTTAGTATATGGACCAAAGTTTTTACGCGCTACAGGATCGTTAGAAAACGAAATAATCGTAGTTGTACGTCCATGAAAGTTGTTTTCGCAAACAATAATTTGCGCTTCGTTTTCCTCAATTCCTTTTACTTCATAAGCCCATTTTCTACATAGTTTTAAAGCAGTTTCTACTGCTTCGGCACCAGTATTCATTGGTAATAACTTATCAAATTTGAAGGTTTCTGTTGCGTACTTTTCAAACTTACCAAGCATATCATTATAAAATGCACGAGAAGTTAAAGTCAGTGTTTGTGCTTGTTTCACCATTGCACCTACAATTTTAGGGTGACAATGTCCTTGGTTTACTGCAGAGTATGCCGATAGAAAATCATAATATTGTTTTCCTTCTACATCCCAAACGTAAACACCTTCTCCTCTACTTAATACTACAGGTAACGGATGATAGTTATGTGCTCCGTACTTATTTTCTAAATCCATCGCTTCTTGCGATGTTAAATGTTCTAAAACTGCCATTTTAAATGTGTTTAATTAATGAATAAAATATCCATTCCTTATCTACCTTTATCCTTTCGAAGTATCGAAAATTCAGCGTGGGAAAGAAATCATCCCTAAGAACCTGCAAATTACTAAATATTAATGTTGATTTAAAAAATAGTTTCAAAAAAACTAAAAATCATAAATTAGAACTCGCAAATCGTAAATCCTTTCCTTACTTTTGCCAAATGGCAAGAAAGAATACAAGAAAGCAAATTTTTACAGAAGTAGAAGTTTTTGATACAGCAGCAAAAGGAAAAGCGGTCGCTAAAGCACCAGATGGACGCGTTATTTTTCTTCCTAATGCTATTCCTGGAGATGTTGTAGATGTGCAAACATTTAAAAAACGCAAAGCCTATTTTGAAGGTAAAGCTACTGTTTTTCATAAACTTTCGGATAAACGTACAGATCCTGCTTGCGAGCATTTTGGTACATGTGGTGGTTGCAAATGGCAACACATGGGTTATGAGCACCAATTATTTTATAAGCAAAAAGAAGTGACTAATAACCTAACCAGAATTGGACATTTAGAGTTGCCAGAAGTTACACCTATTTTGGGTTCAGCAGAGCAGTATTTTTACCGCAATAAAATGGAATTTTCATTTAGTGATTCACGTTGGTTAACCATAGAAGAAATAAAATCTGATGAAGATTTAGGCGATAAAAACGCGCTAGGGTTTCATATTCCAGGAATGTGGGACAAGATTTTAGACATTAAAAAATGTCATTTACAAGCAGACCCTTCTAATGCTATTAGAAATGCGGTTAAAGACTTTGCTGTTAAAAATGAATTAGCATTTTTTAATACCAGAAATCAAACTGGTTTATTGCGTACTATGATGGTTAGAACTTCTTCTACAGGAGATATCATGATCGTTATTCAGTTTTTTAAAGAAGACAAAGTTAAACGCGAATTACTAATGGATTATTTAGTAGAAACCTTTCCGCAGATAACTTCATTACAATACATTGTTAACGAAAAAGCAAATGATACCATTTACGATCAAGAAGTAATTTGTTATGAAGGTCAAGATCATATCTTTGAAGAAATGGAAGGCTTATCCTTTAAAATAAATGCAAAATCATTCTACCAAACCAATTCTGATCAAGCTTACAAATTATATAAACTAACTAGAGAATTTGCAGATTTAACTGGTAACGAGCTTGTTTACGATTTATATACAGGAACCGGAACTATTGCGCAGTTTGTCTCTAAAAAAGCAAAAAAAGTAATTGGTGTAGAAGCTGTACCTGATGCTATTACTGCTGCAAAAGAAAATGCAGAACGCAATAATATTACAAATTGCGAGTTTTTTGTAGGTGACATGAAAAATGTATTTAATGAAGCATTTATTAATACGCATGGACATCCAGACGTTATTATAACAGATCCTCCAAGAGATGGTATGCATAAAGACGTTGTTAAACAAATATTAAACATTGCGCCAAAAAAAGTAGTTTATGTAAGTTGCAATAGCGCAACTCAAGCTAGAGATTTAGCGTTAATGAAAGACCAATATAAAATCACTAAAGTACAAGCAGTAGATATGTTTCCGCAGACGCATCACGTAGAAAACATTGTACTTTTAGAAAAAATATAGTTTTATCTAAATGAAACACATAAAATTAATATTACTCCTACTCGTTTCGGTTAGCTTTTTAACTTGCGAACGTGACGATTTGTGTCCAGAAACCACTCCTACTACTCCAAGCATGATTATTGGTCTTTTTAATCTTATAGCACCAGAAAGCCCTAAAAATGTATTTGATTTAGTCGTAGCCGGAATTGGTAACGACACAACTCTACCCGGATTTTCATTAGTTGATACAGATGAAATTATTTTACCTCTAAAAACAGATGCAGATATTACACAATTTGCTTTAATTAGTGATACTGAAGTAGATACTGATGGCAATATAATTGGTGGAAACCAAGACATTATAACGATCTCTTATTTACGCGAAGATATTTTTGTATCAAGAGCTTGTGGATTTAAAACTATTTTCAGAAATGTTGTAGTAACGATAGAACCAGATGCTGATAATTGGATTCAACTAGCGTTACCTTTAAACGATAATTTAACTATTGAAGATGAAACAACTACGCACTACTTTTTTTATCACTAGTATCTTTTTGTGCTTAAGTTGGACCACACAAGCACAAGACGAAGAAAACAGTATTGAAACAGACACAACACAGCTGCGTTATGGCTTACGTATTGGTGCTGATATAAGTAAACTTGTTAGAACCACTTTAGAAGATGACTATTCTGGATTTGAAATTAATGCTGACTACAGATTAACTAGAGATTGGTACATTGCTGCAGAAATAGGGTCTGAAGAAAAAACAACATCAAACGACTTTTTAAGTATTACTGCAGATGGAAGTTATATTAAAATTGGTGCAGACTATAATATGTACGACAATTGGCTTGGTACAGAAAACATGATTTTTGCTGGTTTTAGATTGGGTACAAGTACATTTAGTCAAACAAGAAACAGTTATACTGTATTTACTACAAATCAATACTGGCAACCGCAATTTACTAACACAGAAAGTTTCACAACATCAGGCTTAACAGCAGTTTGGATAGAAGTTATGTTTGGTATAAAAGCTGAAGTTTTAAACAACCTTTATGTTGGTGTAAATGTGCAATTAAAAGGAATGATCACTCAAGATCAACCTGTAAATTATGAAAATCTACACGTGCCTGGTTTTAATAAAACCTTTGATTCTGGATTTATTGGTGTAGGTTATGCTTATAACATATCTTACTTTATTCCGATTATAAAAAAAGCACCTAAAGCTAAAAAGGAAAAAGTAGAAACTCCTAAGTAATACGTTTAGCATACCAATCTAAAAAATAGTGTTCCATTTTTCTAACTATTAATGCGATTACATAAATTGTAATTAAGTGTCCGAACAAAAATAAATAAGGCAGCCATTTAGACTCTGTATTACGTAATAAAGAAAACCAAGGTGCTCTTAAAACTCCATTTATTGCAAACAAATACATAGAGAGTTGTCCTGTAAAAATTAAGAATATGCTTAGTTTATTACATTTTACAACCTGTTTTAGTTTTAAAAATAATGGTATGACAACTATTACAATAGACAATTGCGATAGGTACCAAAAATAGTGATTAAACTGTCCTAGAACAAAGACTACAAGTGCTAAACCCCATAACAATACAGATGTTTTATTAAAATTGAAGTTAGTTTTTGCTAGGATCATACCCAAAACGAAAACAGGTAAATTACCCATAAAATTCAAATATAAACTCAATTTTATGTCTTCAAAATAAGAACCAGTTATAAAAATAAAAACATAACTTAATACTAAAACCAGCCATAACGCTTTAGTATTTGTTTTTACCCATTTTACTAAAAAATAGAAGATTATATAAAGTTGAACAATCATGGAATAAAACCAAAATGGCCCACTTAAAGCATACCATTTTTCGGGAATCCAATTAGATGTTAGTGTCACGTTATATAAGATATCTAAAGCAGCATTTGTATCAAAAGGAATACTTAAAACAACATATTTAAGTACTATTACCATACCTATTGCGATTAAAAAAACAGGATATAACTTTAGTAGTCTTTTTTTAATAAATGAAATAAAGGAGTAGTTTTTATTACTATAAGCTATCATCAATCCGTAACCACTTAAAAAGATAAAAAACTGAACACCATAATGTCCAAAATAAGAAAAGAAATATTGAAAAAAATGGATTGGACTATTACTAAAACTAATTAAATAATTTTCAACTATTTGTGTGTTAAAATAAAACTCATTCTCATAAAAAACTGGTGCAACTTTATGCAAAAAATTATGAAGTACAATAGTTAAAATACCCAAACCTTTTAAAAGTGATGTGTCGCGTTTTGTAAGCATTTAATTTAGTGTTCTAATTTTTTTAGCCTATTATTATATACTTGATTTTTTCTTATAATTCTTGGTTTCCTTATAAAACCAGTACTAAAAATGCTTTTGGTACTATCAAACGTTTTAAATGTAATACCTGATAAATCAGAAAAAGTATACTGAAAATCTTCTAAGTTATACGCACGCTTTTGATACGTTTTGTACTGTTCAAAATTAGGGTTATTTGCTTTATACGTTTTAGAAAACCAAACTATAAAAGGAATTTCATACATTGGTCTAGTTGCTCTGTATTCATTATGTCCAGCATAATCTTCCATTGTATCATACACATCATCTCCATGATCTGAAAAATACGCGACATAACTATTTATGTTTTTATGTCTCACTTTTTCTATAACTTGTCTTACTACAAAATCGTTATACAAAGTAGCATTATCATAATAATTTACTAATAATGCTGCTTTTTTATGCTTAAATTTTAAATTTTCTTTTTCACTTTTAAAAATCTCAAAAGACTTTGGATAACGTCTGTTATATTTACCATGCGTGCCTATTAAATGCATGAAAACAAGTTTCTTTTTAGCTGGTTTTTGTAAAACTAAATCTAGAGCAGGAAGTAACATTTCGTCATAAATTTCATCATCAGAGTCACTTGTAGCTACAAAATACGTTTCGTCTGCAGCTGTACCTATTATGGACGAAATACGCTCATGAAAACCAACAGGGCGTTGATTAGATATCCAATACGTAGTAAAATCTGCTTGGTTTGCTAATTGTACAACAGACGTGTTATTGGTTTTATTTGGGTTATTATAATCAGAGAACGTTAAAATTTTATCCAACGCAACTATAGTATGTACATTTGGTGTAATAACGCTATCAAAGACCAGTAGTTGATCTCTAATTTGAGTTAATTTAGGGTTTGTTGGTCTATCGTAACCATACAATTGCATATGCCAACTTGTGGTAGCTTCACCAATGATTACAACATGTGTTTCTGGATAGTCGGTTTTTTTTTCTACTTCTATAAATGAGGACGTTGGTTTTGCTAAATCTGATTTTAATTGTTCCTGTAAAGCAGCAAAATCTTTATAAGCAGAAATACTTTCTACAACTATATTTTCTGATTTAAAACTGCTATTAATTAAATATCCAGAAGCAACAATAGCAATGAATGCAAGTATTTTAATAAATTTGAAATTAGCTTTTAAATTAATACGTTTTAATAACCGATACGCTACAAACGGAACAACAACCAAGCACAAAACTGCTAATAACAGATTCGTTTTATCAAAATAGTTACTCAAAAAATCTTTAGACTCTCTAGTATCGGATTCAAAGATTACAAATAAAGCAGATGCACTTAAATTGACTTCATAAATATGGTAAAAACTAAGTTTTATATAGTTAAACAAGGATAGTAAACCAATAGCTATTAAGGTTAATAATTTGCGTGTTTTAGCTTTTAGAAACAGTAAAATAAAACTAAAAAAAACTAAAGTTAAAAACCCAAAAGCTAACACTTCTTTTATATAGGCTCTAAAAATAGGAATTAAAAACCAACCTAAAATCAGTAAAGTAAATAAAGGCAGACTTACTACTAAAGCAAGTTTAAATAATCGCCTAATATTTAATTTTAAGCTGCCTTCCATTAGTTGTTCATGTACTTTCCTTTTTTACTTCCTGCGTAAATCTCGTACTTCGCTAAACGTGATTCTAATTTAGCATTCATTAAATGAATTTTTCTTGATGGTCTTAAACCAACATGCTTTAAGGCTTCTAGATTAGACGTTATAAACCAAGCATCTGTGTTAGGGTAATTTTGTTTTAAGGTATCACCAATACTTTTATAAAACGTTTCCATATCTATCTCAAGGCGTTCGCCATAAGGTGGATTAAACACCATATGCAACTTTGCTTCTCCTCCACTACGTTGTGTTTTAAAAAAGTCTTCGTGTTGTACGCTTACAAACTCGTCTAAATGTGCGTTTATAAGATTCTCTTTTGCTTTTTCAACAGCACTTGGTGACTTGTCGTAACCTATTATTTTATGATGAAAATCACGTGTTTTTTTAAGTAACGATTCTTCAATCTTTTCAAATAATTCAACATCCCAATCGTTCCAACGCTCAAATGCAAATTCTTTACGCATTAAATTTGGCGGTATATTACACGCTATCATCGCAGCTTCTGCTAGAATCGTACCACTACCACACATTGGATCCATTAAGTCTGATTGTCCATCCCAACCTGATAGCATAATTAATCCCGCTGCTAACACTTCGTTTATTGGTGCAATATTAGTGGCTAATTTATAACCACGTTTGTGTAGAGAATCTCCAGAAGAATCTAAAGAAATATTACATTGTTCTCTATCTATATGCACATTGATTTTTACATCAGGAAATTTTAAATCTACATTTGGACGCTCTCCTGTTTCGGCTCTAAACTTATCCACAATGGCGTCTTTAGTTTTTTGAGCGATATATAAAGAATGGGTAAATACAGTCGAGTTTACAGTCGCATCTATTGCTAGACTTCCTGTAGACTTTAGGTATTTGGTCCAATCCATTTTATAAACATGATCGTATAAATCTTGTTCGGTCTTAATTTTAAAACTGTAAATTGGTTTTAATATTTTGGTTGCAGTACGCAAGCCTAAATTGGCTTTATACATAAAACCTTTATCACCAGTAAAAGCAACGTTTCTAACGCCTTTTTTTACGTGTTGTGCGCCTAATTGTGTTAACTCATTGGCTAGTAAGTCTTCAAAACCAAATAAAGTTTTGGCTACCATACTGAAATTTTCTTCCATGTTTTTCGTCTAATACTTTGTAAAAATACCATATTTTTGCTTTAAAAATAACCATTATCGATAATTGGGTTAAGGATTGAAAGGTTTGTTTGAGCTCCTCGCAGAGAGCGAGCCTTGAAAGCCTGACTTTTTATGATCCTACAAGGTTTTAAAAACCTTGAAGGTATGAGTAAAAAGTAACCCCAAAAAAAACATATGAATAAAGAGACTAAACAATGGTACGCATCTTGGTTTGATAGCCCATTTTACCACATACTTTATAAGGATAGAGATCATGCCGAAGCGGAAGCTTTTATGTCTAATCTAACCGAGTATTTAAATGTACCTGAAGACGGAAAAATCTTGGATTTAGCTTGTGGAAAAGGACGTCATGCTATTTATTTAAATAAAATAGGTTATAATGTTGTTGGTGCAGATTTGTCTGAAAACAGTATAAAACATGCCAAACAGTTTGAAAACGACACTTTAAATTTTAAAGTACATAATATGTGTCAGCCATTTGGCGAGCAGTTTGATGCGGTTTTTAATTTGTTTACTAGCTTTGGTTATTTTGAAAATGAAGCCGATAATCTGGCAACCATAAAAGCGATAAAAACCAATTTAAACGACTTTGGTTTTGGTGTAATTGATTTTTTAAATGCTGAATTTATTATTGATAATTTAGTACCAGAAAACACAAAAACGGTTGATGGTATAGATTTTTTACAACGCAGACGTGTAGAAAACGGTTATATTATAAAAGATATTAGTTTTACTTTTGAAAACGAAGACTATCAGTTTGAAGAGCGTGTTAGAGCATTTACTTTAGCAAATTTTGAAACCTTATTTGAACAAGCTGGTGTGCATTTATTAGATGTTTTTGGCGATTTTAAATTAAATAAATTCCATAGCAAAACATCCGAACGTTTAATTATGATATTTAAATAATGCAAAACTTTATTTCACCCATTATAGCTGTTGTTTTAGGCTTTTTGTTGGTGTTGGTTTTTAAACCTAAACACAACAAAAATTTAAAATTACTCCTTGCCTTTAGCGGTGCGTTTTTATTGTCTATAACAGTATTTCATTTTTTACCAGAAGTTTATAAAAGTGTAGACAAGCCAATTGGTGTGTTTATTATGGCTGGTATTTTATTGCAAATTATACTAGAGTTTTTCTCTAAAGGAGCAGAACATGGTCACGTACATATAGATAAAAATAGTTCTATTTTTCCTTGGTTGTTGTTTGTTAGTTTGAGTATACATAGTGTTTTAGAAGGTATACCTATAGATGCACACGACCATTTAATTTACGGTATAATCATCCACAAATTACCAGTTGCTATTATCTTATCGACGTTTTTCTTAACTTCTAAATTAAGCCTAAATAAAAGTATTTTGTTTTTATTACTGTTTGCGATAATGACACCTTTTGGTGTGTTTTTATCAACCGAGTTTGCTTTTTTTAAGGACTATTATTATGAGGTTTCTGCTTTGGTAATTGGTGTCTTTTTACATATTAGTACAACTATCTTGTTTGAAAGTAGTGAAGGTCATAAGTTTAATTTAGCCAAGCTAAGTACAATTGTACTTGGTATTGTGGTGGCATACCTTATATAAAGTAATTGGATTG
>JALZUT010000069.1 GCA_023300575.1 Olleya sp. | reverse complement strand
GTTTCGGTTCTAGAAACGCCTTCAATAGACTGTATATCGTTATTTAATAAGTGCATTAAGTGTTCGTTATCTTTACAGAGTATCTTAATTAAAATACTCCAATTTCCAGTAGTATAGTGACACTCTAAAACTTCTGGTATTTTTTTAAGTAGTTTTACAGCCTCAGGATTACTCATTGCTTTGTCTAAATAAATACCAACAAAAGCCATTGTAGTATAACCTAATACTTTTGGGTTGATTATAAATTTAGAACCTGTAATTAACTTGGATTTTTCTAGTTTACGTAAACGTTGGTGTATTGCAGCACCAGAGATACCAACTTGTCTAGCTATGGCTAAAACTGGTGTTCTAGCATCTTGCATTAGTGCACGTAGTATTTTTTTATCGATACCATCTATAGTTATATTATTGTTTGTGTTTTTCATCTTTAGGTTTTAGTTTAAAACATAAATATAATATAATGATTTTAAACAGAAACTGTATTTGATTAATAGCCTTTTTTTATAGCGCGTTAGATTATTCATTGATTGTTATTTTTATAAAAATAAAATCATGAATACTAAGTATTTGTAGTGAAAATCTTGCATTGAGGTGCGGACGAGGAATTGTAACGAAAAACTTGACCTTTTATGATCCTGCAAGATTTTTAAAACCTTGCAGGTATGAGTAAAAGGTAACACCCAAAAAAAATTAAAGATTTAATGGGTTGTAACCTAAATAAGGAACTTCTTTTTCTTTAAAAACTATTCCGTAATCTTCTAATTCTTTTAAAATAGGTGTGTACACTTCTTTGGTAATTGGTATTTGCACACCAGGTGTTTTTATTTTACCGTTTAAAATAGCTAAAGTCGCTATAGCAACAGGTAAACCTACAGTTTTAGCCATAGCTGTGTATGTTTGGTCTTCACCAAGTGTAACCATTGTCGCGTCTATTTGGTGTTCTTTTCCATTAAGTTTGTAACCAAACTTATGATACATAACAATCATGTCTTTATCCTCTGGCTTTAAGGTCCAACTATCCATTAATATTTTTTGAAGTATTTGTGCAGGAGTCGCCTTATTTAATTCAACCATTTTAGTAGCATTAAAAATGTCTAACTCTATAAACTTATCCCAAATGATATCGTCTTGATCTATTTTTAATGCATGTCTAAATTTAAGTTCTACAGAATCGGTTGGGCTATATGCTAAAAAAGCGTTTACAAAATCACGATAGCTCATGTTTTTGCTGTCATCAATTGTGTAACTGTCATCTGTCATTCCTAATGTAGCTAAGACTTGCCAAGCGCGAGAAAATCCAACACGTCGCATGGTACCTCTATATAAAGTCTTTATGTTTTCTAATCCATATACACTTTGATATTTTAAAGAATCTCGATTTGCATAAGCTTCAAAGCGACCAAAACCATCAACTTCTAAAAACTCGGTACGCCTAAATAAACGATTGTAAGGAATATACTTATAAGTGTTTTCTTGCAGAAACTTAGCTGCACCACCTTGTCCTGCGGTTACTACATTTCTTGGGTTCCAAGTAAATTTATAACGCCATAAATTAGTGTCGCTTTCTGGTGCAACTAATCCACCTGTAAAGGATTCAAATAGTATAATTTCACCACCATTATCACGTATACGATCTAAGACTTGCATAGCACTCATATGGTCAATTCCTGGGTCGACTCCAATCTCATTCATAAACACCAAACCTTTAGATTTAGCTTGTATATCAAGCGCTTGCATTTCTTTACTAACGTAAGAAGCGGTTACCATATTTTTACCAAAAGTAATACAGTCTTTTGCAACTTCTATATGAAATCTTGCTGGCAACATAGAAACTACTATATCTGCATTTTTAACGGCTTCTTCTCTAGAGTTTGCATCAAAAACATCTAAGGCTATTGCTGACGCATTTTGATGTTTACCAACCAATTTTTGAGCACTTTCAAGATTTAAATCACCAACTGTGATGTGTAGGTTTTCTGTAGTAGATTTATCTAATAAATATTTTATCAAATAAGAAGTTGATTTTCCTGAACCTATGACTAAAATCTTTCGCATAATGGGATTTGTTAAGTATTTTTGATTTACGAATTTAGAGAATTTTAGTTGGGATAAAAACCAAAAGCAGTTATTTATATGAATAAAAAATTATTGATTTTAGCAAGCGTATTAGGATTGTTAAGTATTGCTTTAGGTGCTTTTGGTGCACATGGTTTAAAAAAAATAATAACTGTAGATGCTATTCAAACTTTTGAAACAGGAGTGCGTTACCAAATGTATCATGCATTATTACTATTGTTTGTAGCTAGTCAGGCAACTCTTAAGTCTAAAACAAAACGTATTATATATTTTTTGGTATTAATAGGTGTTGTGCTTTTTTCGGGTTCTATTTATTTACTTGCAACTAACAGTGTAACTGCATTTGATTTTAAAACTATTGGATTTATTACACCTGTTGGAGGCTTGTTTTTACTACTAAGTTGGTTGATTTTGGTATTAAATTTTATAAAAATGAAAGAGAAAAACTAGGATTATTTAGTCTATCTCTTTTATAAATTTTAACTTTGCGTCTTAAACAACATAATCAAATTATGGTAAACCATACCCAATTTACGAAAACGATTTCGCTAGAGCAGCACGGAATCAAAAATGCCCAAGTTAAATACCAACTATCTCCCGAAGATTTACATAACCTTACTATAGAACAAGGTCAAGGTAAAGAAGCCTCTTCTGGTGCTTTAGCTGTTAATACTGGCGAATTTACAGGACGCTCTCCTATGGATCGTTTTATTGTAAAGGATGCCATTACAGCAGATAAAATATGGTGGAGCTCTATTAATATTGCTTTTGATGCAGATAAGTTTCAAAAATTATATGATAAGGTAACTAATTACCTATCTAATAAAACGCTATTTGTGAGAGATAGTTATGCTTGTGCAGACGAAAACTACAAATTAAACATTCGTATTATAAACGAATATTCTTGGAGTAATATGTTTTCTTACAACATGTTTTTACGTCCAACAGAAGACGAATTAAAAGATTTTTCTCCAGAGTGGACTGTCGTTAATGCACCAGGTTTTATGGCAGATCCAGAAGTAGATGGGACACGTCAGCATAATTTTGCTATCCTAGATTTTACTAGAAAAATTGCACTTATTGGTGGTACAGGTTATACAGGCGAAATTAAAAAAGGAATCTTTTCTGCATTAAATTTTATTTTGCCAATATTTAAAAATACGTTGCCAATGCATTGTAGTGCAAATGTTGGTGCATCTGGTGATACCGCAATTTTCTTTGGATTATCAGGAACAGGGAAAACGACTTTATCTACAGATCCAGAGAGAAGTTTAATTGGTGACGATGAACATGGTTGGACTGCCGAAAATAGTGTTTTTAATTTTGAAGGTGGTTGTTATGCAAAGGTTATTAACCTTTCTGCAGAACAAGAACCGGAAATTTATAACGCGATTAAAAAAGGGGCGATCCTAGAAAATGTCATTATGAATGACGCTGGAGAAGTAGATTTTGAAGACACTTCTATTACACAAAACACAAGAGTAAGTTACCCAATACATCATATTGAAAATATAAAAAAACCATCTATTGGTAATAACCCTAAAAATATATTCTTTTTAACTGCAGATGCATTTGGTGTTTTACCTCCAATTTCTAAGTTAACACCTGCGCAGGCAGCTTACCATTTTATTTCTGGTTATACTGCTAAAGTTGCAGGTACAGAAGCAGGAGTTACAGAACCAGTACCAAGTTTTTCTGCTTGTTTTGGTGCACCATTTATGCCTTTACATCCAACAAAATATGCTGATATGTTAAGTAAAAAAATGAAAGATGCAGGTGTAAATGTTTGGTTAATCAATACAGGATGGACAGGTGGTTCTTATGGTGTTGGTAGCAGAATTAAGCTGAAGTATACAAGAGCAATGATTAAAGCAGTTTTAGATGGTGATTTAGGATTATATAACTATAAAGACTACCACATACATTCGGTATTTGGTGTAGCACAACCAAGATCTTGTCCTGGTGTACCTACAGAGGTGTTAAGCCCAAGAGCAACTTGGAATAATGATAAAGAATATTACAAGACCGCATTTAAATTAGCAAATGAATTTAGAAAAAACTTTGAAAAGTTTGAATCTTATGCTAGTGAAGAAATTAGACGTGGTGGTCCACAACGTTACGTAGATTAGTAATCAACCAGTGTTAATAAAAAAGCGCAATTTGAATATTTCAAATTGCGCTTTTGTCTTTTATAAAAAATAAAGATTTATTTTTTTTTGTTATTTTTATCTATATATTTTTGAAGTGCCATAGTCATAGATGGCGTTTCTGGTGTTGGTGCAGCAATATCTACACGCAATCCTTTTTGTTCAACAGCTTTAATAGTTGTATTTCCAAAAACAGCAATTTTAGTATCGTTTTGCTTAAATTCTGGAAAATTATGAAATAAAGACTCTATACCACTTGGACTAAAAAAGACTAAGATATCATAGGTTACATTTTCTAAATCGGATAAATCACTAATAACAGTTTTATAGAAAACTGCTTCTTTCCAATTTACACCTAAATCATTTAATATTTCTGGTACTTCAGGTTTTAATTTGTCTGTAGTAGGTAGTAAAAATTTTTCGTCTTTGTATTTTTTGATTAAAGGCGATAAGTCTACAAAATTTCGTTTTCCAACATAAATTTTACGCTTTCTGTAAACCACATATTTTTGAAGATAGTAAGCGACTGCTTCAGATTGGCAAAAATATTTCATCGCATCTGGCACTTTAAAACGCATTTCTTCTGCAACTCTAAAAAAGTGATCTACTGCATTTCTACTAGTTAAAATAATAGCAGTATAATTATTTAGATCTACTTTTTGTTGTCTGATTTCTTTAGAAGAAACACCTTCTACATGAATAAAAGGTCTGAAATCAATTTTTACTTTCTGTTTTTCAGAGAGTTCAAAATAAGGCGAATTTTCTATTTTAGGTTCTGGTTGTGAGACTAAAATGGTTTTCACTTTCATATTGTAGTCATTTAATTTAGACCTATTTTGGCACTATAAACCTGTATAGTACTATGTAAGGTGCAATTTCAAGTGTGCAAAGGTACAAAATAAAATAAAAAAAGCTTTGTTTAAAGATGTTAAGATTGTTTTTTAAAAATAAAAAAATACCATAAAAGAAGATTATAGCTAATATTATAAAGATAACTAAAAAAAGAGTTTTGTCTGGTGTTATACTGTATAATAGTAAAGCATTAAAAGGTAGTAATATTAAGCCTGTAAAGTTTCTGTAACTTGTTTTGTAAAACAAATAGTTGACAACTATAATCTCTATACTTAGAATACTAGATAATAAACGCTCAAAAACTATTTTTAAAATCATTAATACAGCAATAATTAGTGCGTATTTAAAGATGCTTATTTGGGTTGTGATTTCTAAAGTTAGGTTATGTATAAAAAGATATACTGTCAAAGCGATGTTTAGCACAAAGTTTAAAAAAAATAAGCCTTTAAAAATGTCAAAAAAGCGTTGGTCCCTAGCATATAAACTAGAGTGTCTAGAGTCTATAAGTAATGCCACAAACTCGTTAAATCGTTTAGGGAATAATAACTTAGTTATAGTTATAACAAGTAAACAACCCAATAAAATTAGTGTTAATATGTCTTGATTGTTAATTTCTCTAAGCATGGCTTAAAATTATTCTTTTTTAAAAGGAATACGATAAAGAATTAAGTAAATTTTATAAAAAGTAATTTTTTAAAAATGTAAATTTGCCTAAAATAGATACGTTATTAATGCAAGACGCAGTCGTTATCATACCAACTTACAACGAAATTGAAAATATAGAAGCCATTTTAGATGCTGTTTTAAAGCTTCCTAAACCCTTTGATGTTTTAGTAGTTGACGACAATTCTCCAGATCAAACTGCAAATAAAGTTAAGGATTTGCAAAAACAGTATGCTAATAGATTGTTTTTAGAAGTCAGACAACAAAAATCAGGATTAGGTACAGCTTACATACATGGTTTTAAATGGTGTTTAAAAAGAGACTATCACTATATTTTTGAGATGGATGCCGATTTTTCTCATAATCCTAATGATTTAGAGCGTCTTTATGATACTTGTCATAATAAAGGGGCAGATGTAGCTATTGGTTCACGTTATGTTAAAGGTGTAAATGTTGTAAATTGGCCTTTAACTAGAGTTATCTTATCTTATGGAGCATCTATTTATGTAAGATTAATTACAGGAATGAAAATTAATGATGCAACAGCTGGTTTTGTTTGCTACAAAAGAAAAGTGTTAGAGCAACTTAATTTAGACGAAATAAAGTTTATAGGTTATGCATTTCAAATAGAAATGAAATTTAAAGCCTTTTTAAAACGATTTAAAATTGTTGAAGTACCTGTTATTTTTACTGACAGAACAAAAGGGGTGTCCAAATTAAGTTCAAGCATTATATCGGAAGCTATCTTTGGAGTAATTACAATGAAATTTAAAAGTTTATTTAAAAATTAAAGCATTTATGCAACCACGAATTACACTTATTAAAAACGCAAAAATTGTAAATGAAGGCACTATTTTTAATGGTGATATACTAATTGAAGGTGAGTTTATTACAAAAATAGCTGATTCTATTAGTCCAAAATCTGCAGATGTAAATGTATTTGATGCAGAAGGAAAATATGTTATTCCTGGCGCAATTGATGATCAAGTTCATTTTAGAGAACCTGGTTTAACACACAAAGCTAATATAGAAACCGAATCTAGAGCAGCTATTGCTGGTGGTATTACCTCGTTTATTGAAATGCCTAACACCAGTCCACAAGCCACAACTATAGAAAAATTAGACCAAAAATTTGATACTGCTTCAAAAACATCTTGGGCTAATTATTCTTTTATGTTTGGTGGTACAAACGATAATTTAGAAGAAATTTTAAAAGTCGATAAAAAAGATGTGGCAGGATTAAAACTGTTTTTAGGCTCTTCAACAGGAAATATGTTGGTTGATAATCCAGAGGTTTTAGAAAAAATATTTTCAAGTACAGATTTATTAATCTCTGTGCATTGTGAAGACGAAGGCACAATTAGAAAAAATTTAGAGATTTATAAAGGACGTTATGGTCATGATATTCCTATTAATCTTCACCCAATAATTAGAAGTGAAGAAGCTTGTTATCTTTCGTCTTCAAAAGCAATAGAATTAGCTAAAAAAACAGGAGCACGATTACATGTTTTTCACTTATCTACAGGAAAAGAAACTGCTTTATTTGATAATAAAATCCCGTTGAAGGATAAAAAAATCACAGCAGAGGTTTGCATTCATCATTTATGGTTTAGTGATAAAGATTATGATGAGAAAGGGACACTTATTAAATGGAATCCTGCTGTTAAAACAGAAAGCGATAGAAAGCAGCTTTTAAAAGCCTTATTAGATGATAAAATAGATGTAATAGCTACAGATCACGCACCACATACTATTGAAGAAAAATCAAACAACTATATTAATGCACCGTCTGGTGGACCATTAGTGCAGCATGCATTACCAGCTTTGTTTGAAATGCATCATCAAGGTGATATTTCAATAGAAAAAATTGTAGAAAAATTTTGTCATAATCCTGCTATTTTATTTGAAGTAGAAAAGCGTGGTTATATCAAAGAAGGGTTTTATGCAGATTTAGTTATGGTAGATTTAAATAATCCATGGACAGTAACTAAAGACAATATTTTATACAAATGTGGTTGGTCTCCTTTTGAAGGCACAACATTTAAATCTAGAATAACACATACATTTGTAAATGGTGGTTTGGCTTATAAAAACTTTAAGTTTTATGATACTAAATATGCTAAACGTTTAACTTTTAATAGATAATTATTTTGAAAAAAAGAGGCCTTAAAATATTAACTTTAGCACTTTTGTTGTCATCGTGCTATAATCTTCAAAAACCTGATGTACCTGTAGACTTAATCAGCGAAGATAAAATGGTTGATGTTTTAATAGAGTTAACTCTTGTGTCTTCAGCAAAAGGAATTAATAAAAGAGAGCTTGAAAACAGGGGTGTTGTACCAGATTCTTTTGTATATAAAAAGCATAAAATAGACAGTTTACAGTTTGCTAATAGTAATAACTATTATGCTTATGATATTAAGTCCTACATTAAGATTTATGACAGAGTTAAAGATAGTTTAGAAATTTTAAAAACAATTTATAAAAAAGAAGATTCAATAGAAAACGTAGAAAAAGAAAAATTAAAAAAAAGTAAGTCTAAAAAAACAAAAAACAGTTTGCAAATAGACTCTACAAAAATTAAAAAGAATCTTTTAAGAAAAATGAAGTAGTTGTCTCTATACTTTCATCTATCGACTTAAAATTATAAATTAAATCGTCTACAATTTTTTGATTACTATAATGTGATTGAGACATTGCAGATACTGCAGTTTGTTTAGATAACACACGACGCTTACCAGTAAGTTTGTTTTTTAGCCAATCTAATCGCCAAGCTATGGCCATTAAAAAAGTAGAGGCTTCTTTTTTGGGTTGTTTTACGTTTAGTAAGTTGGCAGTTTTAGAGATAAAATCTTTAAAATTTAGATTTTCTGCAATAAGTATAAAACGTTCGTTTTTCACTTCACTTTTCATCAATTGTATCATTACTTTTACAACATCAAAGACGTCTACATAACCAGAGCTTCCCTTTACATAATAGCGCATGCCTTTATGTACCATTTTAATTAAAGACCCACTTCCATAATTCCAGATTCCTGGTCCAATAATGATTCCAGGATTAACAATTACTGCATCTAAACCTTCTTGAGTACCACGCCAAACTTCAAGTTCTGCACCATATTTAGTAATAGCATAAACGCTATTATCAAATTCAGGATTCCATTCTGTATCTTCTGTAATGATATCGGTTTTATAAGCAGGTCTGCCAATTGCAGCAATAGAGCTGATGTAGCATAGTTTTTTAATGTTATTACTAATGCAAAAATTAACAATGTTAGCTGTGCCTTCTATATTGGTTTTACGAAGTAATTCAAACTTATTAGGCTCAAAAGACACAAAAGCAGCACAATGGTAAACAAAGGTAATATCTTTAAAGGCATCTGTTAATTCTGGGATGTTATTTAAATCGGCTTTAACCCATTCAATTGCATTAAATAGGCTTTCTACATTATCTGTATAGTAACCAAAAATACGTTTAACGTTAGCATATTTCTTTTCATTTCTATAAATAGCACGTATTGGTTTATTTTCATTTAATAAATGAAATAACAAATGTGCGCCAACCATACCAGTTCCTCCTGTAACTAAAATCATAACTCGAAGGTAATAAATATTAGATATTGTGTGCAGTTTATAACACGATTTTTATCTTTGTGATTCTATAAAAATCTATAAAATAGTTATGGCAAATAATTTTGTTGAAGAATTGCGTTGGAGAGGTATGTTACATACCGAAATGCCTGGGACCGAAGAACATCTTCTAGAGCAGATGAGAAGTGCTTATGTTGGCTTTGATCCAACTGCAGATTCTTTACATATCGGTAATTTAGTGCCAATTATGTTATTAGCACATTACCAGCGTTGTGGACATAAACCAGTTGCTTTGGTTGGTGGTGCGACAGGAATGATTGGTGACCCTTCTGGTAAATCAAGTGAGCGTAATTTGTTAAACGAAGATACTTTAAGACATAATCAAGAAGCTATAAAAGGTCAGTTGTCTCACTTTTTAGATTTTACAAGTGCTGCTAAAAATGCTGCAATTTTAGTCAATAATTACAACTGGATGAAAGATTTTTCATTCTTAGAATTTATTAGAGACGTTGGTAAGCATATTACTGTTAATTATATGATGGCAAAGGACTCTGTAAAAAACAGAATTTCTGCTGAGTCAACTTCAGATGGGATGAGCTTTACAGAGTTTACTTACCAAATGGTACAAGGCTACGATTTTTTACATTTATACAAAACGTTAGATTGTACATTGCAAATGGGAGGAAGCGATCAATGGGGTAATATAACTACAGGAACAGAGCTTATACGTCGTGTAAATCAAGGAAAAGGATATGCCATTACTTGTCCATTAATAACCAAAAGCGACGGTTCTAAATTTGGAAAAAGTGAAGGTGGTAATGTTTGGTTAGATGCTAATAGAACATCGCCTTATAAGTTTTATCAATATTGGTTAAACTCTAGCGATGAGGACTCCGAAAAGTATATTAAGATTTTTACTTTTTTAACCGAAGACGAGATAAAGGCAATAGTTGCTGAGCATACTCAAGCACCACATCTAAGAGTTTTACAAAAACGTTTAGCTAAGAAAATTACTACAATGGTACATAGTGAGGAAGAGTTTTTAAATGCTGAAAAAGCTTCTGGAATTTTGTTTAGTAAAACTTTTAATGAAGATATTCGTACACTTAACGAAAAGCTCTTTCTAGATGTTTTTGAAGGTGTACCCCAAGCAGAAATTTCTAAAATAGATTTGGCAGAAGGTATCGACATGATTGGAGCACTTGCAGATAAAACAAACTTTTTAAAAAGTAATAGCGAAGCCAGAAGAGCACTTAAAGAAAATGCTATTTCTGTTAATAAAGACAAAGTAACAGCAGACTATAAAATTACTGTCCAAGATTTAATTAACGATAAGTATGTTGTGTTAAATAAAGGGAAGAAAAATACTTATATTTTAAAGGTGGTTTAAATTTAATAAAATATAAACCTCATAGATTTTTAAAATCTGTCTTTTTTTTCTAAAGAAGAGAGCAATTTTAAAGTTAGGACTTACTTTATTTAATTAAAATCCCTAACTAAATTTGGGATTAGTTCATTAATCAATTTTTCTTTACTTTTCAAGTTTAAAAAAATAAAGTGGCACTAACAAAAAAAAGCCCGAATGCAAAGCTGCAAAAACGGACTTTAAAAAATTAGTTAACCAACTAAAACTAATTTTTCTTTCTCATAACTTAAAAATTAATCTTTTTTACAGACCAATCTCCTAATTTGGTCGACTTTTTTTATTAAACCTTTCACATCTTTTTTTAACCAGGATTTTAAAGTGTTATTTTCCCAAGAATTATAGAATAAATACAGTTTATCTTCTCTAATCTCAAAAGTTTCAGGATCTATTTAGAATTTTTTCCTTTTTCGGCAATTGCATAAGCACAATAACCACCATATTGCGGGATTTAATGTTTAGGATTGGTTAAAAAGGTATCCGAATGCGCTTGAGATGTAAACTTGTATTTTGCATTATCATAAGTTGTAGTATAATTTTCACTAACTTTTTCAGCTTTATTTTCAAAATAAAAAACAACATCAAAACCTTCAGTTACAAAACCTTTTTTGATATTGTAATCTTTTTGCGCTTGAGCTATAAAAATCACGAAGAAAAAAATGTAAATTATATGTTTTACATTTATTTAATCGTTATGAATATGTAATAATTACTGTTAAGATTTTATTATAATGCCATAAGATTACAACCTCTAATGTCGCTGTTATCAAAACGTCCAATAATTTCAAAAGAACGGTCATTATTAACGCGACCTAAATCTTGAGTTGCAATAAAAGAACAAGAATTAATATTTGCTAAGTCAATAATATTAATACCTCCTGTTTTTTTACTGTTATAAAGAGTAAGTGCATCTTCAGTATCTCTAGTTAAAATATGCATCCATGGAGGACAATTAAAAACACCATCTCCTTTAGAGTATCCTTGACTTAACAATTCTGTCATGCCATACTCACTATGTATTTGGTTAACACCAAATCCTTGTTTTAAAACGCTGTGTAATTCTTCTCTGATTAGCTCTTTGCGTCTACCTTTCATACCGCCAGTTTCCATAATTATAGTGTTGTTAAGGTCAAAGGTATACGTTTCAATTAAATCTAGCAGAGCAAAAGAAACACCAATTAGCAACACTTTTTTACCTTTATTATCAAGTTTGATAAGCGTGTCTTTTAATGCATCTAAATTATTTAAATAAAAGTCGCTTTCTGGCTTTTTAGAATCTTTAATTAATTGATTTACCATATAAACTAATGACGATCCTTCTCGTTCTAAATAATTAGGTAATAATGCTAAAACAGTATAACCTTCTATGTTTCCATAAAAATGAGCAAACCCTTTTTTAAAACTATCTTCATAAATTTTAAGATTAGTAACATGATGTTTACTGGTAACTTGTCCTGTTGTACCGCTACTTGTAAAAGTTGTTTTTATTTCATTTTTAGAACTTAAAATAGGATGTGATTTAAAAAACTGAATGGGTAAAAATGGTATTTCACTTAATTCTTTTACATCACTAGGACTAACATATAGCAAATCGCAAAACGAGCGGTAAACAGTATTGTTTTCAAACTGAAAACGAAACACGTCTAAAGCTGTCGCTTTAAACTCTGCTTCGCTAGAAATAGAAAATATGTTGTTTGTGTTAATCATTTAGAATAACAAAAGTATAGAAAATAAAAAAGCGCTACTAATAGTAGCGCTTTTTAAAATTATAAAGTTTGAAGATTATTGAATAACTAATTTTTTAGTAGTTGTTGCTTCATTTTGTGTTAATCTTAATATATAAACACCAGCGTTTAAATTTGAAACATCTAAAGGATCAGCAATTAAAACAGTATTTAGTACTTGCTTGCCTAAAACATCAAAAGCAGTTACCGTAATAGGTTGGTTGTTTTTTGTTTTTATAGTAACAAAACTATTACTTGTTGGATTTGGAAATACTGAAAATTCAGTAGTTTCAAATTGATTTACAGATAATGTGTTACTTGTTCCTGCCGAAGGAGGTGCTAAAGAGAAACTCCCATCAGGATTTTGATTAAGAGAATTACTTGTATCATCGTTATATTGAACAGTTTCTCCTAGACCTATTAATAAGGCATTGTCATCAGCATCATTTGTGCCATAAACAACTGCATCTATTAAGTTAGCTTGAGTTAAAGGAGTGTCATTAGGAAAATTAGAAGCAAAATCCATATATAATGCAATTGCATCTGGACCATTTTGTATACCACCTGGAGAGAAGTTTATAGCTAAAATTCCATTTGCATCTGTTGACATTCCAGCTAAATCTACAACATCATAACTAGCGTCATCAGACCCATTATATAAAACTATAATAAAGCCATCTAAAGAAGTATTTGGTGTCCATAATAGTTCTATAAATTCTGCAGTATCAGAACCAGTTTGATCAGCATCAAATTCATTAATAGTTTGTCCAAAAGAAAGAACAGATATTATTAATGTAAAAAGTAAAATGTAGTTTTTTTTCATAATAATTGATTTTGAATTAAAGTTGTTTTAAAGCAAAAATTATACCGTTTTAGTTACTATAATAGAGGCTTCTTTTACAGATGCAAATATACTCATTAAAAAATGCTGATAAATTTTAACCAGTTTTTTTAATGTTAACTTAATATAGAAATTATGGAACAATTATTTTTAGTAGTCAACGCTCTGCTTTGGTTTGATTTTAAAATATAAATTCCCGTGTTTAAGTTAGAAACATTTAAACGGTTGTTGTTTAACACCTAAAATGAATAAGTAATACTATGTTATCTAATTGTTATTAATTTTTTAAAGTTTATATTTTATAGTATTAGTTTTATATTTACCCTATCGAATAAAGACTAATAATCTAATGAATAAGAAAGATATTAAAATTCTATTAGTAGATGATGAGCCAGATATTTTAGAAATAGTAAGTTATAACCTATCTAATGAAGGTTATCAGGTTTTTACTGCCGAAAATGGTATGGAAGCTATAAAAAAAGCTAAAAAAGAAAAACCACAACTTATTGTTTTAGATGTTATGATGCCAGAGATGGATGGTATAGAAGCATGTGAAGCTATTAGAAAAATACCAGAGCTTAGCGCTACTCTTATTACCTTTTTAACCGCTCGTGGCGAAGATTATTCTCAAGTAGCAGGTTTTGAAGCTGGAGCAGATGATTATATTACTAAACCAATTAAACCAAAGGTTTTGGTTAGTAAGGTAAAAGCATTATTAAGACGTTTAAAACAAGAAACAGAAAGTGATACCTCTTTAAAAATTGGTAACCTTGTTATTAATAGAGAAGAATACAAAATAATCTTAGATGGAAAAGAAATTACTTTACCAAGAAAAGAATTTGAACTCTTATTTTTGTTAGCCTCTAAACCAGGAAAGGTCTTTAAAAGAGAAGATATTTTAGATAGGGTTTGGGGTAATGAAGTAGTTGTTGGTGGACGTACAATTGACGTGCATATTAGAAAATTAAGAGAAAAAATAGGCGACAATAGTTTTAAAACAGTAAAAGGTGTCGGCTATAAATTTGTAGAATAATTGAAATTAAAAAAAACATATAAGTTTGCATTAAAAACAGCGTTTTTAATCACTATTCTTTTAACGCTCACAATGAGTGTTTTTTTATATGTCTTTTATGTAATTAGTATTTCTCAAATACTTTTATTAGCGTTTTTAACCTTCTTATTTTCGTTTTTAGTAACACAATATCGCATAGAAAAATTCATCTATAAACGGATTAATAATATTTATAAAGATCTAACTTTATTAGAATCTGTTAGTTTTAGTAAAGATAGCATAACAACAGATATGGCAACGCTTACAAAGCAAATAGACCAATATGCAAAAGATAAAAAATTAGAGATAGAAACGCTTAAAGTAAGAGAAGAATACCGTAAAGAGTTTATGGGTAATGTGTCGCACGAGTTAAAGACGCCCCTCTTTACTGTTCAAGGTTATATAGAGACACTTTTGGATGGCGCAATGGACGATGAAAACGTTGCTAAAAAATATTTAAATAGAGCAAATAAAGGTGTAGAGCGTTTAATATACATTATTAAAGATTTAGATATGATTACTAAATTAGAAGTTGGCGATCTTAGATTAAATATTGAAGTTTTTAATATTGTAGAAGTTATAGAGGATGTTTTTGAGTTGTTAGAAATGAAAGCAACAAAAAAGAAAATCACCCTAACTTTTGATACAGGTTACGATAATTCTGTTATGGTAAAAGGAGATAAAGAACGCTTGCAACAAGTACTTACTAACCTAGTTGTAAACTCTATTAAATACGGAAGAGAAAAAGGAACCACCGAAATTAGCATTGAAAAGTTAATAAAAAACAAAGTCATTGTGCGAGTAACCGATAATGGAGAAGGTATCGAGCAAGAAAACATGACAAGAGTATTTGAGCGTTTTTACAGAGTAGATAAAAGTGGCTCGCGTAAAGAAGGTGGTTCTGGTTTAGGATTATCTATTGTGAAGCATATTATAGAGGCACATGACGAAAAAATCTACGTGGAAAGCGAATTTAATATTGGTAGCGAGTTTTCTTTTACCCTAGAAAAGGCTAAATAAAGTTTTAAAATCAATTTCATTTTCAAAAGTTTTAAATCCTGAATAATTAGTAACACGTTCTAACTGCTGTAAATTAAATTCTTTTTGGTTACAGCTAGGAACACTATTTTTTTTATCTAAATATTTAGCTAGATATTCTTGTTCTGATTGACCTGGAGTAGGTATAAAAAAAGCATGTTTACCTAATTTTGCTAAGTCCATTATAGTGGTGTAACCAGACCTGCTAATAATTAAATTACTTTCGTTAATGGCATATTGCAACTCTTTGGTCCGCATAAAATTATAAATAGTAATAGTGCCACGTTTTTCTATTTGTTGCTGTTGTTCAACTTTACCTTTAACAAAAAGAATGTTTTGCTTAGAAGAAGTAAATTGATTTAATAATTGTGTTTCTAGCAATCCACGTTGTGGTTCTGGGCCAGAAAGCAATACCATTATGTCGTACTTTAGTTTACTTTTAGTTTTATTTAATCTACTTAAAGGACCAATATACTTCATTTTTAAGCCTTTATTTTTTTTATTTCGACTCAGTTTTCCACCTAAATTAGCTTCACCTTTAAAATCAGGAACCCAACACTCATCAAACTTTTTTAAATAAATATCATGTAGTTTAGTGCTTAATTTTGTTGTCATTCCGCTTAGTACATTTAATTGATGCGTAATAAACACCGAAGGTACTTTTTTAGAATAAACACCCATTCTATTGTCCGAAATCACAGCATCAATAGCATAGTCGTGCACTATTTTTTTAACCGCTTTGTGTTCTGCATTAATAGCCTTATTAATCTTAGGCAGTTGTAAAAAAAGCAACCATTTAAACGCCCTTTTAGTTTTAGAATATCTAATGTTATAGCTAGGTAAATCAACAAAAATCAAATCGGAAAACTCTTTTTTTAATAAACATAATGCTTCACCATCGCTACCAATAATAGGTTCAAAATTGTGCGCTAGTAAACCATTAATTATCGGAATACAACGTGTAGCATGACCAATTCCCCAATTTAAAGGTGCAACAAGAATTCGTTTTTTCATCTAATCTTTTTTGGCATTACCATAAGGTTCAGGTTGATAATTTACCCTGAGCTT
>JALZUT010000068.1 GCA_023300575.1 Olleya sp. | reverse complement strand
CTCCTGTAATCTCAGCAAGTTTTCCTTCAAATTTATCTGCTGTTGTTTTTACTTCTATAATTCTGCCAACATGTTTTTTAAACTGTCTTGGTAATTTAAATGGTGAAGCTGCTCCTGAAGACATCACTTCTAAAGCAAAATCATGTTCATCCCTGTCTATATTATGCTCTATTGCACGACTAATAAATATACAGTCTTCAACCAAAACACCCTTATCACCATCAATAATAATTTTGATGTCATTATCACCAGAAACAGCAAAATCAATCAAAAACAAGTCTTGACGTTCATCTAATGCATTTTGCAATAATTCTTTTATAGTCTCTATAAACATTTTGAAGTATAAAAAGAGGGGACTTTTCGTCCCCTCAATTATCTTTTTTCTTACAACGATGCAAATATACATATTTTTATTGATTTGCATAATATTTAAAAAGTCAATTTTTATTGCTAAATTTATAACTAGTTCATATTATCCACATTAACTAACTCCTTAACTATTATGAAAACATTATTAGTTCCAACCGATTTTTCAAATGAAGCAGAGAATGCTGTTAAAGTTGCTGCACAACTCGCTAGGTATCATGATTGCGAAATCATACTGTTAAACATGCTAGAACTTCCTCTAAACCAACTAAATACTACTGGGTCGCCTACAGACTTACCGGAAGCAGTCTACTTTATGAAACTAGCACATAAGGCGTTTGAAAAGGTATTGGATAGAGACTATTTAAAAGGTCTAAAAATTACCGAAATGGTTGATTTTAATGAAGTCTCTACAGGCATCCTTGACACTTGTAAAAAACACAATGTTGACCTTATAATCATGGGGTCTCATGGGTCTGAAGGGTTAAAAGAATTATTTATTGGATCTAATACAGAAAAAATTGTACGCACCTCTAACACACCTGTTTTAGTCATAAAAAATGAACATGCTCACTTTGATATCAATGAGTTTGTTTTTGCTTCGGACTTTAAAAATGACAATAAAGAAACCTACAAACAAGCAGTTAAACTAGCTGAATTATTTCGTGCAAAAATTCATTTATTGTACGTTAATACGCCTAGTAATTTTACGACTACTGCAACTTCTAAAGTAAGAATAATGGAATTTATAGAAGGTAATACTTTTAGTAATTTCACTATAAATATTTACAATGATGACACTGTAGAAAAAGGGATTTTAAATTTTTCCAAAATAATAGATGCCGATTTAATTGGAATTAGCACACATGGAAGACAAGGAATTGCCCATTTTTTTAACGGAAGTATCAGTGAAGACTTAGTTAATCATGCTAAACGACCTGTTATTACCTTTAAAATTTAAAAAATAAACTTCTAAACAAAAAAAGTCTTCCAATTAAGAAGCCCTTTTTTATTTACCCTTTAGGTCTTACCTCAACCATACTCGGTATAAACTTCTTGACCTTTAAACTTTATGCTTAAAAACAAAAAAAACCTAATCAAATTAATGATTAGGTTTCAAATTAAAGTTGGCCCACTAGGTCTCGAACCTAGACTCTTTGGTACCAAAAACCAACGTGTTACCAGTTACACCATAGGCCAATATTTGGTTAAGAGATTGCAAATTTAATACAATCTTTTATTTGAGCAAACATTTTTTTAATAAAATATCATTTAAAAATTAACGTTAACTTAAAAACGCTTTGAGTTTGATATTTATTACTAAATTCGCCTATCAAAATAAACCACTAATTTATGACGCCTTTTAACTTTAAAAAATGGAACCTAATCTTAAGCTGGTTCGCTTTTTTAGTTGCTTTAATAACCTACACTCTTACAGTAGAGCCTACCGTAAGCTATTGGGATGCTGGAGAATACATTTTAACCTCATCAAAACTACAAGTTGGACATCCACCTGGAGCACCTTTATTTCAAATGTTAGGTGCTGTGTTTAGCGTCTTTGCTTTAGAGCCTACACAAATTGGTTTTTTAATGAATATGATGAGTGCTGTGTCTAGTGCTTTTGCAATTCTATTTATGTTTTGGACTATCATTTTATTGTTAGAAAAACTAGTTGGTAAACCCGAAACATTAAAAAAAGGTCAAAATATAGCAATTTTAGGTAGTGCTTTTGTTGGAAGTTTAGCTTTTGCTTTTTCAGATTCGTTTTGGTTTAACGCAGTAGAAACAGAAGTGTATGCTATGGCGACACTTATCTTAACTATAATGTTTTATTTAGGCTTACGCTGGGAAAAAGACATGCACAACCCAAGAGGTAACCGTTGGTTAATACTTATTGCTTTTGTGGTTGGGTTATCATTTGGTATTCACTTCATGGGATTATTAACGATTCCTGCAATAGGTTTAATTTATTATTTTAAAAATTACGAGAATATTACGCTTAAAAACTTCATCATAGCAAATGTAGCATCTGTAGCTGTTTTACTATTTGTTTTTAAACTAATGTTTCCCAATGTACTACGTTATTTTAGTATGTTAGAGCTATTCTTTGTTAATCAAATTGGTTTACCGTTTAACTCAGGATCCATAATCGCTGGTATTATACTTGTAGCTGCTTTTTATTATGGATTGAAATATACAAGAGCAAAAAAATTACACGACTATAATACAGGAATATTGTGTCTTTTATTTGTCATAATTGGCTCATCAACGTGGTTAATGTTACCCATTAGAGCTAATGCAAATGTGGTTATAAATGAGAACAATCCGTCGTCTGCAAGAGAATTATTAGCTTATTATAATCTAGAACAATACCCAGAAACACATTTGTTTTATGGTCCTTTATTTACAGATCAGTATACTGGTTTAGATGACAACCAACCTTATGTAGATGATAAACCTAAATACGAAAAAGATGAAATTGCTGGTAAGTACATTATAGTAAACGACTTTAAAAACGCAAAACAAAATTACAACTCTTCACAAGCTGCAATATTACCTAGAATGTGGAGTGGCGAAAACGCAGAAAACTA
>JALZUT010000067.1 GCA_023300575.1 Olleya sp. | reverse complement strand
TAAAAACCACAGCATTATATAACCTATAACAGATATAGATTGAGATATAATAAATGCTTTCTTTTTACCGAATTTTTTTGACATTTTAGCAACTGTAGGAATAACTAAAAATGAGGTCACTAAAGCGCCAACACTTCCAAAAATTGAAGGCCACCACCAAGCGCCATCAGGACCTGTTACTCCATTAAAAAGATAGTAAACAATTATAAAATAAGTGAAAGCTGCTACTGTATTAAATGCATTAAAAACTAAAAAGGTAGCAATACATAATTTTTTGAAAGCCTTAATTTTAAATGCCTCAATAAAATTAACAACAAATATTGTGTGTAGTTTTTTTAGAATACTGGCAAAAGTAATACTCTCATAATCTTCATTAATAGTCGATTTTCCTTTTATAAATATAGCAGGTATTAATGCAAATATTGTACATGCAAAAGCAACCCAAATTGCCAGTTCCCTAACTGCTACTTCGCTGGAAGGAAATAAACTTGTATCATCCATTATAACCCAAAACCATGGTGCTATAACCCAAGCCCATTGCCCAATAAATTGCGCAACTGCCATAATATTAGTGCGTTCATGGAAATCATCACTCATTTCATAACCCATAGCAACATAAGGTACACTAAAAATAGTAAGTCCTAAATAAAACACTAAAGACCAAAGTAGAAAGTAATAAAAATTATAATCAATGGTGTTTTCTTTATGTAACTGCCACATGATTATAAAAGATACACACATAATGATAGCACCTAAAAACACATATTGTTTTCTTCTTCCCCATCGTGATTTTGTGTTATCCGATATAAAACCCATAATTGGATCTGTAATAGCATCAAAAAGTCTTGGTACCAATGAGACAACTCCCCACATCCAACCAGGGAATCCTAAACTTTGAACAAGCACTACAATAAATATACTTATTATAGCAGGAAACATTTGATTGGCAAGCATACCAAATCCAAATGCAACTTTTTGCGACATAGGTACTTTATTTTTAGTTAATGACATATTATTTTTTTTAGTTAGTTTGAAATAACAATTGTTTGAATTGATTGAGCTGAAATTGCAATTCCTACATGCTTACCATTTAAAGCTATATTTAAATTTTTAGGTGTATTAGTTTCGTTAAACACAATAACTGCTATTGTTCCGTCAGGATTTTTGGCAGCAGTAACTTGCAAATCTTTATCAGAACTTACAAACCCTATTCTTTTTGCACCAGGTCTAATATACTTACTAAAATGTGCTAAAGTATAATACAATGGTGTAAAATACACTTCGTCTGTATCTGGTTTTACAATAACTGGTGCATGACACCAATTTTCAAACCAATTTGGTCCACCTTGTGTGTCTAAAACCATATTCCAGTCTATCCAACCGTCAACCCAATTGTTTAAACAACCTATAATATCTCTAGCGTAGCGATTAACTGGTGCATATTTAGGGTGTAAATATTTTTTATCGTCTTCTCTCCAATCAAAACCCCAATCTGTTGCACCTTTTGTCCAATACCATGCATCGTCTTGCCATTTTGGTACTTCTGAGTCAATACAACCTTCTGTCTCTATTAAATACTTGTTTGGTGCTTTATTATGCGCATATAATAAATCTTCAGGAAAAACCTCATAAGTACTTTCATACCAATGTATTGCTGTACCTGAAAAATATTTTGAAGATGCTTCGTCTTTAAACATAACATCAACCCATTCTTTAATACCTGCTCTATTCTGGTCGTAACCCAATATTTTAATATCTCCTTTTCCAGCAGTTTCTAATTTTGGTCCTAAATGGTTTTGTACAAAATCAGTTTCTTCTTCTGGAGAAAAGTGCATACTTTCCCAATTATTACCATTTCCATGAGGTTCATTAACAGGTGTTAATCCCCAAATATCAATTCCTTCAGCTTTATAAGCATCTAAATATTTGTCAAAGAATAAGGCGAATGTATCATAGTATTCTGGTAATAATTTTCCGCCAACATATTTTTTATTATCCTTCATCCAAGGTGGAGCAGTCCAGGGAGAAGCTACAATTTTAAATCCGTCTTTAGAGACCTTCATAGCATCCTTAATCATCGGAATTAAATCGTCTTTGTCTTCTTTTACAGAGAAATGTTCTAACGTTAAATCATTTGCAACTGGTGCATAAGTGTAATTGTTTAAAGAAAAATCGCAAGAACTAATATGGGTTCTTGTTAGCGAATATTTTGCGCCACTTTCTCCAAAATAAGCTTCTATTATTTTATCTCTGTTTGGTTTACTCAATCGATTTAGTAAATAGGCAGAAGACTCAGTAAAAGAGCCTCCAAAACCAGTTATAGTTTGAAAAGCTTCATTAGCATTAATTACAATATTAATGTCTTCTGAAGAAGCTGAAACTGTTTCAACTTTACTAAGTTTATTACCACTAGCTGAAGTTTCAAATACTTCAACCTTTAAAGCGTCGTCTTTTTTGGTACAATTCATCATTGTAAATACTAAAATAAGGCATATAGTGTGTCTAAATATTTTCATATACGTTCTTATTAATTGTTATTATTTAAATAGGCTTGCTTTAAAATTGAAAACGCCTCTTTTTTGTTTCTATCAATATCTACTATTCCCCAATACTCTTCATTTGGACTTCCATCATAAGGCACTCCTGTACTGTTTGGAGCTGTTCCTCCGATATCTTGGACATTATTATTACCTGCTTTCCACCAGCCATCTGTAAAAGAAAACAGGGCTACACCAGAACAGATTTCTTTATTTTCGAATACTTTTTTTAATATATTTTTAGTAGCATCTGCTTGTGCTTTTTGATTCTCTCCTTGCTTATAACCTAGCTTAGCAATTTTCATATAACTATCTGCTCCTGTTTCTGATAAATACATTGGTTTAGAGCTTACTGCTTTCCATTCTTTAAATATGGTTTCTGGTTTGTCCCATCTGTAAACATTCATACCCCAAACATCAATATTAGGACTCATTTTAAGAGCTAAAGCATTTGGCAAATCGCCATGCGCTGTTGTTGTTAGATGATTAGCATCATTTTTTTTTGCTAAAGTTGCAGCAGCGTTCATTGCTTTATACCAGTTTGCAATATCTCCATCAAACCATTCTGGATGGTAATTATACTCGTTACCAAATTCCCACATTAAGATTGCTTTGTGGGTTTTGTAAGTATTAATATAGTCTATAAATGTACCAGAAGCAATATCATTTTTACCTCCTTGACTGTAACCAAAACCTATAATTACTTTTATTCCTGCTGCACTAAT
>JALZUT010000066.1 GCA_023300575.1 Olleya sp. | reverse complement strand
TTTTCCTTTAGAAGCTTCACTAGCAGCATCTAGTAAACGATGTGTTGGTAAAATTAAATGTGCTTTACGAGACACAATTAATTTAGCTTTATAATCAATGTTAAACTGATCTAAACCTTCTAATTCTTTAATAAAAACCACAGGATCTACTACAACACCATTTCCGATAACATTCATAGCGTCTTTATGAAAAATTCCTGAAGGTATAGTGCGTAACACGTGTTTTATTCCGTCAAATTTCAATGTGTGTCCTGCATTTGGACCACCTTGAAAACGTGCAATAATATTGTATTTAGAAGTTAATACGTCGACAATTTTTCCTTTGCCTTCATCTCCCCATTGTAAACCAAGTAGTAAATCTACTGCCATTTTAGTTCGTTTTTTTAGTTGTATTTCGGTTTCCGTAAAAGTATAAAGAGTGTTTGGTGATTTCTATATCAAACACTTCTTCAATTGTTTTTTTTATTGCTTGTATTCTGGGGTCGCAAAACTCGATAACCTCTCCTGTATCTTGTAAAATAACGTGATCGTGTTGCTTGTCAAAATAAGATTTTTCGTAATGTGCTTGATTTTTACCAAACTGATGTTTTCTTACCAAACCACAATCTAACAGTAAATCTATAGTATTATAAAGTGTAGCACGACTAACGCGATACTTCTTATTCTTCATATTTAAATACAAAGATTCTATGTCAAAATGCTCTGTGTTTGAGTAGATTTCTTGGAGTATAGCGTATCGTTCTGGTGTTTTTCTATGACCATTGCCTTCTAAAAAAGAGGTGAAGACGTTCTTTACTATTTCCTGATTATTTGGTTCTGTTTTTGCACTCATAAATACCCAACAAATCTACATATTTTTTTGTGGTATTCTTTATAAAAAATGAGGTTTCAGTGATGTGTTATTAGACAGTTATTAACAACATTATAATTAAACACGAGAAACTTTTTCTATACCACTGATTTTTTTTAGGTTGTTCATTAGCTTTTTTAAGATGGTTTTGTTTCTAACAATCACATTGATTTTTCCGCTAAAAATACCATCATCACTTTGGAAACTAATACTATTCATGTTAACGTGCATGTTGGATGAAATAACTTTAGTTATATCATTTACCAACCCTAAATTATCAATACCTGATAGTACAATTTGTGCTGCAAATTCTTGCTGAGACGAGTCAATCCATCTTGCTTGCATAATCCTATAGGCATAGTTAGACTGAAGGCTTAGCGCATTTGGACAGTTTTTTTTATGCACTTTTATACCATCATTAATGGTTATAAAACCAAACACATTATCGCCAGGAATTGGATTACAGCAAACAGCTAATTTATAGTCTAATTTTTCTTCTTCTTTACCAAAAACTAAAAGGTCGTATTTGTTGGTTATTTCTTCTTTGTTAAGCTCTTCTGGTGAGATGTTTTGACGACGGTTAATTTTATTTTTAATAAAACTAACCAATGCATTACTTCTAGAAGCAGCATATTCTTTAAGCATAGTGTTGTCAATACTGCTTGTGCCAACACGATAAAATAAGTCTAAGCTGGTTTGTAGTTTAAAATAGTTAACCATCTCATTAACAGACTTTTCATTTAGGTCAATTTTAAGCTGCTTTAATTTTCGTCTTAAAATTTCTTTACCATCTTCTGCAATAATTTTGATGTCTTCTTTTAATAGCGATTTAATTTTACTACGCGCTCTTGCTGTAGTTGCATAATCTAACCAGTTGTTATTAGGCTTCGCGTTTTCTGAAGTCATAATATCTACTTGGTCACCACTTTGAAGCTCATGACTTAAAGGTACTAACTTACCGTTTACTTTAGCTCCTCTAGTTTTTTTACCAACTTCTGTGTGAATACTAAAAGCAAAATCTAATGGAGTAGCACCTTTTGGAAGCGATTTTAATTCGCCTTTAGGTGTAAACACAAAAATTTCTTTAGAGTATAGGTTAAGTTTAAACTGTTCTACAAAATCTACAGCGTTCATTGACGCGTTTTCTAAAGCTTCTTGTAAACGGTTAATCCATATATCAAGATTATCTTCTTTATCATCTTTGTTTTTGTATTTGTAGTGAGCTGCATAGCCTTTTTCGGCAATTTCATTCATCCGGTCACTACGTATTTGTACTTCTACCCAACGTCCTTTTGGTCCCATTACAGTAATGTGAAGTGCTTCGTAACTTGTAGATTTTGGTGATGAAATCCAGTCACGAAGTCGTGTTGGGTTTGGTCTAAAATGATCGGTTACAACCGAGTATATTTTCCAAGCCAGAAATTTTTCGTTTTCGGTATCACCTTTATAAATGATTCTTACAGCAAACTTGTCGTACACTTCATCAAATGATACACCTTGCTTGGCCATTTTTCGTTTTATAGAAAAAATAGATTTTGGTCGTCCTTTGATAGTATAGTTTAAACCCTCTTTATCTAAGGATTTTTTAATGACATCATTAAACTCCATGATGTACGCATCTTGCTCTTCCTTGCTTTCTTTCATTTTAAGCAAGATGTCGTTGTAGACTTCTGGTTCTGTGTATTTTAATCCTAAATCTTCTAGTTTGGTTTTGATGTTGTATAACCCAATTCTGTGAGCTAAAGGTGCATAAATGTAAAGGGTCTCGCTTGCAATTTTTTCTTGCTTATCTGGACGCATGCTATCCATGGTTTGCATGTTATGCAAACGGTCTGCAATTTTTATAATAATTACTCTAACATCATCATTTAAGGTAAGCAGCATTTTTCTAAAATTCTCTGCTTGCAAAGACACATCCATGTCTTTTTCTTTACTTAATGACGAAATTTTGGTAAGTCCATCGACGATTCTGGCAACTACTTCGCCAAAAAGATCTTTTATAATCTCAACAGTGTACGCTTCATTGTCTTCTACAACATCATGTAACAATGCTGCTGCAATAGAAGTAGCATCCATACCAATTTCTTGAGCTACAATCTTGGCTACTGCAATAGGATGAAAGATATAGGCTTCGCCACTTTTACGACGTTGTTCTTTATGGGCTTCTAACGCAACTTCAAACGCCTTTCTTATCAGTTTTTTATCTGCTGTAGAAAGGGTTCTATAACTTACTTTTAGTAGTTCTTTGTAAGCTTTAGCAATTGCAGCATTTTCATTTTCAATCTCAACTTCACTCATAAATTTTCACCTTTATTAGATATAAAAGTATAATAAAAATACTATAAAAAAGCGAACTTGCAAGCTGAATCTTAAATTTTTTAAAAAGAAATTTAAGATTTAATTAGCCTTATAAACTTTCATTTTAAAAGGTGTTTAAAAGGGTTTTAAATTATTAGTAATGGTCATTTTTTACTTTTTTATGATTGTTTAATTTTGACTAATAGATATGCTTCAAAAAAAAATAGTCAAATTTGAAACCCTTTACAAATTAATCCGTTTATAATAGTGAAGCGACCTAACAAAACTAATGCAAAAACAAAATAATAAGATTATTAATGCTTGTAAAAAAGGCAATCAAAGAGCACAAATAAAGCTTTACGATTTGTATTGTAACGCTATGTATACTGTAGCTTGTCGTTATTTGAATCATGAAGATGCTAAAGATGCTATGCAAGAAGGGTTTTTAAAGGCGTTTTCAAATATCAAACGATTTGAAACTAAATCTAATTTTGGAGCTTGGTTAAAACGTATAATAATTAATACCTGTATTGATGTTTTAAGACAGCAAAAAACAGACTTTAAAGAGCTAGATACAGACTATTTAGAATTGGTAGACGACTCTAATTGGTTAGTTGAAGACCGTATTAATAAATCTGACATACTTTTTGCAATTACACAATTAAAAGAAAAACAGAAGGTAGTAGTAAAGCTGTATTTAATAGAAGGTTATGACCATACAGAAATATCCGAGATTTTAAATATTCCTGTAAAAACATCAAGAACAAATTTAAGACGTGGTCGCTTAGCATTACAAACGCTTTTAAAAACGAGTTACAATGAAGCAAGATCTTAGAGATTTATTTAAAATGGAAGAGGAAAACGTAAAACCACTTCCAGATACACATAGAACAGAATTTATACAAAAATTAAATGCTACAAAGTCTAGTAAAGTAGATAAGACAATATTCTATAAGGTTGCAGCAAGCCTAGTATTGTTTTTAGCAATTGGATATTTAATGGTCAATACTTTAAACGTCAAGGATAAGCATGTTTCTAGTTTAGAACTACAAATAGAACAAGTAGAAACGCAATATTTATCAAATATAGAGATAGAATGGGAACGGTTTTTAAAACTAACAAAAGATGAAAAACTAATACAACGTTACAAACAAAAACTTGAAAGTTTAGATAAAGAATATCAAGATGTTTCTAAATCTTTTAAAGCAAACACAAATAATATTTTAATAATAGAATCTTTAGTAGAAAACCTGCAAACGAGACTACAATTACTAAAAAACATACAAGCACACATCAAATTATTAAATCAAAAAACAAACGATTATGAAACCACAATTTAAATGGGTTGTAATGATGCTAATCCTATCATTACAGATTCATGCTCAAGACAAAAATGTTTACAATAAAAATTTTGAAGCCGATAAGTCTACAATTATGGTTATTAATGTAAACGATTCTTCAATAATTATAGAGCCTTCAAATGATGGAAAAGTACATGTAGATTATAATTCTCAGTTTGATGGATATTCAAAAAAAGAGATTAAAAAAGAGGTAGAGCGCATTACTGTTGAAGCAGTAAAGTTTGAAAACACAATAACTTTAAACGCAAGTTACTTAAAAGGAGATCGAGCATTCTATACTTATAATGGAACTGGAAGTCTAGTTTTAAATGATGATTTTTTTTCGAATAGTCTTACTAAAAATGATACTTTAGTTAGAAAATCTAAAGATTCTCTATTAAAAGAAATAAAAGTAAAATCGATAAGAAGTGATCTAAGTTTTAATAAAAACCATTTTAAAATTAATGAAAATGGTAAAATAAAAAATTTGACAAAAGCTAATTTTAAGGTATCTAGAAGTAAATTTAGAATCTTAGTGCCACCTTATGTTAAACTAATTATTACAGGTAAAGAATCAAAACTATACTTTAATCAAACAACTATTAACGAACTTAATTTGAATTTAAAAAAAGGAACTTTAAATGCAGATAAATTAATAAACAACAAAAATAAAGTGACTCTTGATAATGTCATTTTAAGTACTGCGTATTTATTAGGAGGCGACTATGAATTAAAAAATATATCCAAAGGTAAAATTGTGGCATTAAATACTGTTACTATAAATTCTGAATTTTCAAAAGTAGAAATAGGCGAAATTCAAAAAGGAGTTAAAATAACAGATTTTAATAGCGAATACAAACTATATAACTGGAGTGATGATTTTGAGCGTTTTGATTTCTTTTCTGAATATTCTAAGATTCATCATTTTGATCCTAAAAATGATTTTAGCTTTCTGTTTTTTGGTAACAACACCATAAGTTATACAGGAAATTATAAAATAGAAATGCAACCTACAAGAAATGGCGAAAAATTTAAGATGATGGAAAGAAAACCAAAAGGAAACGAACCGTTTTCTGGTCATATAAATTTTGATATTATCCATGGTATTATCTACTCTCATAAAGATAAAACGACAACAATAATCAATAACCACTAACTATTATGAAACTACTTACTTTTATAACCCTTGCATTAATTAGTTTTACTACTATTTGTGCTCAAGAAGCGCAACTTAAATTAAGCACAGATTTTGGTTCTGATAACAAAGAGATAAATGATTTTTTAAGATTTGAAGGCACAGAAACTGTTAAGTTGAAATTTTCTGGTAAACAGATTAAAGACAAAGACTATACTTTGATTGTTAAAGAATTTACTAATGGTAGTTTAGCTAAATCGGACACCATAATTGATAGTAAAAAGAATGCCTATATTTCTAAAATATCCGATACCATATTTAATTTTAAATACTATGTAAAAACACAAGTAGACAATAAAGTAAAAATGACTTTTATGTTTAATGGGTTTTCTAGTACTAAATTCTATGACGTAAAGTCTTCAGAAGATCTTTATGCTCTGCATGATTTTTCAGACGTTAATACCTCAATTTCAATACCATTAGAGTCCAGTGTTTATGTATTGGGTTATTTTCTGCCTTATTTAGATAAAGAATCGGGTTATAAGCTTTATTGTGAAGTATCAGGGAGTAAGCATAAACCAGAAGATTGGGGAACTGTTTTTAATATCCCTAATTATTTTTTGGTAGAGATTAAGTTTGAATAAGCTTTAATTAGCCTTATAAACTTCCATTTTTAATCCCATACCGTAGTTGTTTAAACCAGCATTTAAAAGATTAGATTTTGCAATGTTTTGTTTATCATATAACACCCATTTTCCACCATTTAAAAAGATGCGTTTTACATACGTTTGTTTTTGAGTAATTTGATCTGTAAAAGGTAATAACGGTCTAAATGTAGTGGATACCTTTACAATACCACGTCTGGTTTTTACTTCTTTGTACTTTTTATTAGGTAGTAGCTTCCCGTTTTTATCGGTAAAACCAAGAACTTGAATTGAAACAAAAAGCCCGTCTTTTGGTACAAAAATATCAAATCCAGAAACATCAAATTCAAAAACTGGTTTTGTGTCTTGTGTTGCAATAAATAACACCTTTTCGTAAGTTAAAACATCACCAGGTAGCCCTTTGTTGCTTTCGTAAAACTGAACTCTAAATAAGGTTGAAAACGGACGTTTTTCTTGTTTACTATTACTGCGTTTTTTCCAGTCTTTTACTTCAGTTTTTATTGGTAATAATACTTTAGTTAAGCGCTTTGGTTTGTCATCTGTATTTGGAAAAAAGACTGCAATTTCGCTTTCTATAGTTGGTAGCCAACATTTGTAATAGTCGTTATGATCTGTTGGTTTTAAAGTGACTACTTTAAACTTACCTGTTGGTTTTGCTGTTACTATGACTTCTTCTAATTGATCAGAAAAAGGGACTAAATACAAAGTGTCTTTTAGATTAGTAGTCGTTAGTTTTAAGTCTTTATAACCTAAAGAAGAAATAAATAACGAGTCAATATCAGAATACAATTTTTTGGTGAAGGTAAATTTACCTTCGTCATCTGCAAAAATACCGTTTCCGTTACCAAAAGAGATTGTTGCAAAAGAGACAGGTTGACTAGAAATACTGTCTAAAATTGTGGTTTGAGCAAGACTTATGTTTACCCAAAATATTAATAGTGCGATTATAATTTTTTTCATTTTATTTATTACTAATACCAACGTTTTTTCTTCTTTTTAGACGCTTCACTTTTGCGTCCTTTTCTATGTTTACTTCCTGTTTTATTTGAAGTATGCACTTCCTTTTTAGCTTTAGGATCCAAAGGGTAAGGATGATCGTCTATAACATCTAATTGTAAATTTATTAGTTTTTGAATGCTGATAACATACGGTTTTTCATCTGCGCTACACAAAGAATAGGCAATTCCGGCTTGTCCTGCACGAGCAGTACGACCAATTCTATGTACGTAAGTTTCTGGTACGCTTGGTAAATCAAAATTAAACACTGCATCTAGATTATCAATATCTATACCACGTGCTGCAACATCTGTTGCAATTAATATATTAACTTCTTTTTTCTTAAACTTTTTTAAAGCCTCTTGTCTAGCAGTTTGACTTTTGTCACCATGTATACTATCAACTTGATAACCGTTTTTAAGTAAGGTTTGCTCTAGTTTATTTACACCAAATTTAGTGCGTCTAAAAATAATGATGTTTCCTTTTATAGTATTGCGTAGTAAATATAACCCTAATTCTATTTTGTCTTTTTTTGGTACAAAATAAAGTATTTGATTGACGTTTTTTGAAGTAGAACTGTTTTGAGCCACTTCAATACGATGTGGTTCAGTTAAAATAGTATTAGCTAACTGTTCTACTTTATAAGGTATTGTTGCAGAAAACAGTAATGTTTGTTTTGTTTTTGGACACAAACGTTCGATCTTTTTAACATCATCTATAAATCCCATATCTAACATTAAATCTGCTTCATCTAAAACTAAGGTTTCAACGTAATCCAGATTAATTTGATCTTGCTTATGTAAATCTAAAAGACGTCCAGGTGTTGCTATTAAAATGTCAACTCCTTTTTTTAAAATTTCTTTTTGTGGTTCTATAGAAGCACCTCCAAAAATAACTGTGCTTTTAAGATTGGTGTGCGTTGAGTAGGTTTCAAAATTTTCGGCAATTTGTATGGCAAGTTCACGTGTTGGACTTATAACTACCGCTCTTATTTTTTTTCCTTTTTTTGGCGCATCCTGTCTGTCATAAAGCATTTGTAAGATAGGTAATGCAAAAGCTGCAGTTTTACCTGTACCAGTTTGTGCAGATACAATTACGTCCTTTTTGTTTAGTACTAACGGAATGGTTTTTTCCTGTACCAAAGTTGGGTTGTCGTAACCTTTTTCTGCAATTGCGCGTAAAAGCGGTTTGTTAAGTTTTAAGTCTTTAAATGACATGAAATAGAATTTGTTACAAAGGTAACTTTTTAAGCGTATTAAAAGGACTTAACTTTTATTGACTTCTATAGTGTAGGTTGCAACAATGTCTTTGCCGATTTTTAGATGCACATCATAAAACCCATTGTATTTAAATTTGGTTTTAAAGCTAACTAAATTATTTTCATTTTTTAGGTCATAGATATTAAACGGAATGACATTAATTCCTGAAAATAAAATCAATGAAACGTTATCATTAGCAACCGTTTTTAAGCTTTTAAAACTAAAAGTTACTGCTTCATTTTTATTAGTTATTACATTTAGTTCTTTTGGACTAACGGGTAAGATTTTATGCTTAAAAGTTTTACTATATACAATCGGAGCTATGGTAAAATTAGACGCTGTTAGTGTCTCGTTAAGCAACCATTTTGTATCTATTGGATAATGGTTTTTGGCAAATAAAACAGGATCTGTTAAAAAATAACCATCATTATATGCATGTACAAAAGTACTTTCGTTACTCATGTATCCACTTGACCAAGTAGCATCACACAAATACCATTTGTTGTTTATTTTTACTGCATTCCAAGAGTGATTTGCAAGTTCTAAACGCTCAATATTTGCACGTGTACTTCTTCCATAACCATTTATAATTTTACAGTCAATATTTGCCAAAAAACAAAGCTCTTTTATTAAATAGGCATAGCCAGTACACATGGTTTTTTTATTTTTGAATAACTTTTTAAATACCGTTTTTTTGTACTGGTTGTTCCATTGCATGTATTGAATACTATCATTTTGAAATTGTTTTCTTTTTTTGCTTATTTTATTATGTTGAGTTGCATCTCCTTTAATATTATTGCAAACCCAAAGGTAGATGGCTCTAAATTTTTCGGCATCTGTATCTAGTTTGTTAGTTAAATTATGCGCAAGTAACGGAAGGTTATCCAAGCTACTACCTGCATTTAATTTGGCAGTGTTATTGGCTATAGTAAAATCTATAGATTTAAAATCCGATACTTGAGCAATAGTGCTATTAAACACAAGAAATAAAATAAAATAGATTGCTTTTTTCATGTTTTAAAATTTACTTTTTTCTTTTTGATCTGTAAACGTCATTAGTTGCTATTTTACCCATAAGGATAATGTCATGATCAGTCATATTTACATTTAATACTAATGTAGGATTAGAGCTTTCGTTGTCTATTTTTACTTTTTTTGAAGCATAACCAATGTAGCTAAATACTAAAACAGCTCCTTTTTTTAGTTTTTCAGGAAACTCAAAATTACCATCAAAATCAGTATTTGTTCCAATTGAAGTGCCTTCTAAAAGAATAGTAGCAGAAGGTAATGGTAAGTTGTCTTGATCAAGTACAACTCCTTTTACTTGTACTAGATTTTGGGACTGTTTAATGTTGCTTTTCGCAGTCACTTCACCAGTTTTAGTATCTTGTGCTTGAGCTGTAGTCAATGATAAAAGCGAAAAACAAGCTAATCCAATTCCGCTTAAAACACTTAAATACTGTCTCTTTTTAGGGATTGCGTCGTATGTTTTTAGTTGATTGCTATTAAACCTTCCGCAAGTAGTGTCTGTTGCTTTAGTTTTTAAATAATTGATGATTTGATCTGCGCTCATTGTTGTAAAGTCAATGACTTCTGTGTCGCAAGATTCGCAAAAACCACCTTCTGTAGTTGGAGAAAAATTATTAAAATTTTCTTGACAAGGTGTTTTGATGTTTAAGTTAAATTGATTTTTCATGTTATATAGTTTAATTGTTACATCAAACTTATATAAGACGTGTCTATTTTAAAACCAGTAATGAGTAAACACTACTTTTTAATGAGTGAAGTGTGCTATTTGAAGTGTTTGAAAAAACAAGTTCAATTTTATTGACACAATTTTTCTGAAACCGCTAATTGATTAGACAACTTTCGTCGTCTTAAAGTTACGTTTTTAGGATTAGTTTTTAAAAACTTAATAGGTAATTCTGTGTCAAGGGTCATGGCGTCAAAAGTAGACTGATGTTCAAAGTAGCATTCGCTTTTATAAGTTTGATTACTATACACAAATTCAAACTCTATAACATAGAGGTGTTCTTTGATACGTTTTGATTGTCCTTCATTTAAAGAAGACATGTTATGCGAGTAGTCGTCAATACGTTTGTTGGTTATTTGAGCAAAAGTGTAGCTTCCGTGTTTTTTAATTTTTGCTTGTTCATAATAATGCCTAAAGCTAGAAGGTAAAATAAACAACATAAAAGCAGTTGCTAAAATTATAAAAATAAAGCCAATGACTATAAAAGCAGTCCCTTCTTCAATTTTACTACCTAAAAACACAAAGAAACCACCAAAAACAATAAAGGCAAACCAAATACCTAATAAACCTAAATGTGGCTTGATAGACTGAATGGTAAATTGTTTACGGTCTGAAAAAGTGGTTTTCAATAGTTTTTATTTAAATGAATTTACAATACTAAAACACCAAATTCTTTAAGTTTTTGCATGGATTTAGAAAACCAAAATAATTCAAAATCTTCAAATTGTGTTTCAAAATCTTTTTTTAATGCAGCAAACGATAGCGATTGTCCACTTACTGGTTTTAAAGCTTCTAACTTGTTGAATAACCAATCACCTTCGGCTTTATTAAATGTTAGTCGAAGACTTTCTATTTTATCATGAAACGTTAACTCAAGCATCTGATTTGTAAATCCTTTTTTCGATTTTGAAAATTCGCGTATTAAAGGTGAATGTCCCAACCAAACTATTTTTGCAGATGGTTTTGTGTTTAGTGCGACTTCAGTATTTAGGCAGTCTTCTATATAATGAGGTGTAATTGTGGTTTGCGGCACATCAAAATCAAACCAATCTTGTAGTTCCATATCAAAACCAATTCCGTGCATAAAATTGAAGAGTGATTTTTTTAATCCGTAACTAAATAGGTTATGGTCTATACCTGTACTATCTGTAAAATTAACGTCGTTATTAGCAAAGCTAATTGCTTTGTAATTTGGTGTAATACCATATTCAGAAGGGTTTAAGCCTACAGGACTATGCGCTGTTAATGCAAATTGATGCCAAAATCCAGATTGGATAATACCAAGCTCAAACAATTGTCTAACCATTTCTAAACTGTCTACCGTTTCTTGTACCGTTTGTGTTGGATAACCATACATTAAATAGGAGTGCACCATGATATCGGCTTGTGTAAAATTACGCGTTACTTGTGCAACTTGCTTGACTGTTACCCCTTTGTCAATCAGTTTTAATAGTCTGTCTGATGCTACTTCTAGACCTCCCGAAACTGCAATACAACCTGATGTTTTTAATAGATAACACAAATCTTGTGTAAAGTTTTTTTCAAATCTAATGTTAGTCCACCAAGTGACGGTTAGTTTTCGTTTTATGATTTCTAAAGCTAAGGCTTTCATTAAAGCAGGTGGAGCAGCTTCGTCTACAAAATGGAATCCGTTTTCTCCTGTTTGTGCAATTAATTGTTCCATTCTGTCCACTAAAAGTGACGCAGCAATGGGTTCATAAATTTTGATGTAATCTAAAGAAATGTCGCAGAACGTGCATTTTCCCCAATAACAACCATGAGCCATAGTTAGCTTATTCCAACGTCCATCACTCCAAAGACTATGCATTGGATTGGTAATTTCAATAACCGAAATATAGTCGTCTAATACTAAGTCTGAGTAATCTGGTGTGCCAACGTCTAGTTGTTTGTAGTCTGGTTTTGTGGTGTTGTTTTTATAGCTAACTTTTCCGTTTTCTAGTAGAAAAGTACGTTTGTATTTTTTATCATTTTTAAGAGCGTCTTCGACAGGTTCAGACTGACATACCGCTTTATACAATAACTCTATTGGTAACTCGCCATCATCTAACGTGATAAAGTCAAAAAACTCAAAGACGCGTGTATCTGTAACAGACCGTAATTCTGTATTAGGAAAACCGCCACCCATTGCAATTTTTGTATCTGGATAATTGGCTTTTATAAATTGTGCACATCTAAAAGCACTGTATAAATTACCAGGAAATGGTACTGAGAAGCAGACCAATTTAGGTTGTGTGGTTTTTAGTCTTTTATCTAAAATAGTAAGTGTAATAGCGTCTATAAAAGTGGTTTGATTTTGTAGGGTTTGATATAACGCATCAAAAGCGTTAGCACTTTGACCTAAACGCTCGGCATAACGACTAAACCCAAAATTAGGATCGATACATTCTATTATAAAATCAGATAAATCTTCTAGATATAATGTAGCCAGATGTTTGGCTTTGTCTTGCATTCCCATTTCACCAAAAGCCCAATCCAAATCGTCTAATTGATTAAATCTAGACGCTTGTGGTAGAAAATTTGTGGTACAGATCTGCCTAGCTAAGGTTTGGTTTTTGCCTTGTAAAAATAAGATTACGGCATCTAAAGGTTGCAAATAATCGGCTTTTAAAGCGACAATACGTTGGCAGTTTTCTGATAGAACTGCATCGGTTTTAAGCGCAATATCAAATAATTTTTCAAATGTCTTTTTGCTAAAAAGTGCTATAATAACTTCTATACCTAGATCCATCTGAAAAGCAGAAATGCCTTTTGTATTCAAGAAACCTTTTAAATAAGCGGTTGCTGGATAAGGTGTATTTAATTGTGTAAAAGGTGGTGTTATAAGTAAAAGGTCTTTCAATATTTTGTTTTAAATTGTATTGGGTAAAATTACTCTTTATAATACCAAAAAGGAAGTGTAATAATTGTTGTTTTCATTATTACAGAATCTTTTTTATAGCTTCTATAAACGCTTAACAAGTGTTTACCTTGTTTTAATTTTTTTAAAGGTAAAACAGTTTCAAAACCATCTTGTTTATTAAGATGTTTTGTAAACAAAAAGTCAGGGTTTTTATAGTCTAAACTATCAATTTTAAAGCTGTAAATTTTAGATAGTGTTTTCATGTATTCAGTTTTAAGACTATCTATGTTCTTGTCAGAGTCATAATTATTGAATACAATACCTGATTTAAAACCTCTAATATCATCGTCTGGTTTTAGTCCTATATTAAAATTAAATATAGCATTTTCTACATTGTCATTATATTCAATAAAAACTGGTAAATAATGTGTTGTAATAATTTTTGATGGGATAGAAGCGTTTCTAATAAACATTCCTTTTTCTGTTATATTTTCATCATAATTAAGAATGTTAGCTCTATATAAATTTGAAGCATCACCAGATGATAAATAATTGGATCTATTATAATTGTAACTTGAAGCAGCAATAACAAGAAAGTAAATAGGAATTAAGATTAAACTTAAACGTTTTCCAAATTTATTATCCAAGAAATTATAAACTAATGGACGATATAAAACCGATAATGTTAAGTAGCTAAATACCCAATAAAACGGAAAGTAGATTATAGCTAGCCATTTTTTCTTTTTTAAAAAGCCTTGCGTTACAAAATCTATAAAAGTAAGCAACACACCAATAAGTACAAAAGCCATTAAAATTCCGCCAATAATTTTAGGTAATTTACCTGTATACACCTCATCACTTACAAGAAAATAACCTATTGCGGCAAGAGCACCAATAATTAGAAAAATAGAAAGAATATAAAAAATAAGTAAAAATGATATAGCAAAAAGTACACTACAATAATCTTCTAATCTAGAAATATACTTGTCAAAAGAGCCTATTTTTTTTCTTAAATAACGATCAAATTTAGGTCTGTAATTTAATTTTTTGTAGTCAATATCTCCTGAAATATAGCGTAAACCTAATGCGCCAATCCATAAACCTCTTAAAATGACATGTATTAATAATGTAAACATTAAAATATAGCAAGAGATAAGTGCTATCATTGAAGCTATAAGAACTACTATGTTTTTTTGGTTTTCAAAACCACTTAGTGCTATCTTAAGTGGTTCAAAAACTTGAGATAATCCATAAATAGAAAACCCAGAAATAATAAGTTCTAGTTGCCAGCTTTCTTGCTGTAACTTGTCTAACCAAGCTTTGAAACTCTTGGATCTGTAATTATTTCTCATTAATAGTTAATGGTTGGTTATGGTAAATATAAAACTAAATACTGAACAATTACTTTTCGTTATTTAAAATAGTGGCAACTGCTTGCTTATATTTTACAGGGTTTCCAGCCTTTTTAATGGCTTTATATGTTTTTTGAGGATTAGAAAAAGATTGCGAGAAAAACTCCCAGAAGCCTAACATTTTCATTTTTATGGGTGTTGGTCCAGATAAGTACTCGTCGTATTGTTGGTAAATGGTATCATGAAATTCACTAAAAATATCCCAACGGTTTTTAGGATATTCTGTCGTGTTATTTTTAATCATACTTGGTAAAAAAGGATCAGCAATTAAACCACGACCAATCATAAAATGGTCAATACTCGGGAAGCGCGCTTCCATTTTTTTAAAAGCATCGACACTTGTAATATCGCCATTATAATACAGTTTGTGCCTTGTACTTGTTATGCAACGCTCAAACGCATCTAAATCTACAGGACCTTTGTATAGTTGCTTGCCAATTCTAGCATGAATAGCAATGTTTTTAAGCGGATAATTATCTAGAATGGGGAAGGTGTCTAAAATTTCTCCAGCATGTTCGTAACCCATTCTCATTTTCATAGAGACTGTAATGTCACTTTCGTTATGCGCTTTTTTTAAAATGTCATTAATTTTAGCAGGATTACAAATTAATCCAGAGCCCATTCCGGATTTAGTGACCATTGGATAGGGACAGCCTAAATTCCA
>JALZUT010000065.1 GCA_023300575.1 Olleya sp. | reverse complement strand
TCTGCTAAAAGCGGAAACGGAAAACTGTACTTATTTCTAAAATTAGTTTGTCGTTTTTCAGAATCTGCACTTACACCTAAAATCTCGTATCCTTTATCTTGTAACGTTTTGTAATTATCTGTTAAGTTACAAGCTTCTGCTGTACAACCAGGTGTACTGGCTTTTGGATAAAAGAAAACCACTAGCTTTTTTCCTTTATAATCAGATAATGACACTGGATTTCCGTCTTGGTCGTTAACTGTAAAATTTGGCACTGCGTCACCTTGTTTTAATGTATTCATAGTCGTAATTTTGGTTTTAAACTTTCACTATCAAAAATACAACTAATGACTAAGCAAGAAAAGGTAGATTTTGTTATAAATACGTTAAATAAACTGTATCCCGAAATCCCTATTCCGTTAGACCATAAAGATCCTTATACTTTATTAGTTGCTGTTTTATTATCTGCACAATGTACAGATGTACGCGTTAATAAAATCACACCTTTACTATTTGCAAAAGCAGATAATCCTTACGATATGATAAAAATGAGTGTGGAAGAAATCAAGGCAATTATTAGACCCTGTGGCTTATCGCCAATGAAAAGTAAAGGTATCCATGGTTTGTCACATATTTTAATAGACCAACATGAAGGTTTAGTACCACAATCTTTTGAATATTTAGAAGCACTTCCAGCTGTTGGACATAAAACCGCAAGTGTTGTTATGTCTCAAGCATTTGGTGTACCAGCATTTCCTGTAGACACACACATACATAGATTAATGTATCGTTGGAATTTAACTAACGGAAAAAACGTTACTCAAACCGAAAAAGATGCTAAACGTCTATTTCCAAGAGCATTATGGAACGATTTACACCTTCAGATTATTTGGTATGGACGAGAGTATTCTCCAGCTAGAGGTTGGGATTTAGAACAAGATATTATTACTAAAACTGTAGGTAGAGCTACTGTTTTAAAGGAATACTATAAATAAATTGAGTAAGTTTTGCTAAACTCCTCTCTTTAGTTAAAAAGAGCTAGTTCGGACTTTAGTCGGAATCGGAGAGTTTGAGAAAAAAGCGAAGCAGTTTTGATTAAATTATAATATATAAAAACCGCTACGCTCTTTTTAGCAACTATTTTTAGTTTTTCTACGAAAAACCCACCTTCCTTTAACTAAAAAAAGGAGCTAAAAAAAACGTCCTAATTTTAATTAGGACGTTTTTAATTTAATTTTGAAGTGTTTCAAATGTTATATTTTTATAATTTATAACACGTAAAGCTTTTGAGTAGCTAAGAATAAAACCTACAGTTTCATCTTTAGGATTCAATTTAAAATCTTGTTTTTTTTGGGGTTTCGAATGTTTAGAGTAAAGTTTTGCCATTTTTTGTGTTTAAGGTTACACAGATAACGACAAATTTTTAACTTTATTGTATCCTCTTAATTTGTCAAAACAATATTGTGTTTTTCAATCACTTTTCTCATGTTTATTAAAGCATAACGCATACGTCCCAAAGCTGTATTAATACTAACACCTGTACGTTCTGATATTTCTTTAAAGCTCATGTCATTATACATACGCATTACTAAAACTTCCTTTTGATCTGCTGGCAATTCTTCAATTAGTCTTCTTACATCAGCTTCTACTTGTGCTTTTACCATAACCTTTTCGGCATTTAAAGCACTATCACTTATCACAGAAAAAATATTAAACTCGCCAGAATTATCAAATTTTGGCATTCTTTTATTTTTTCTAAAATGATCTATTACTAGATTGTGAGCAATACGCATTACCCAGGGTAAAAATTTACCTTCTTCGTTGTATTTACCTTTTTTAAGTGTTTTTATAACTTTGATAAAAGTATCCTGAAATACATCTTCAGATATATCTCTATCATAAACTTTAGAGTAAATAAAACTGTAAATACGTTGTTTGTGTCTTTTAATTAAAACCTCTAAAGAAGATTCATCTCCTTTGATGTAGTTACTAACTAGAACAGCGTCTGTGATTGCTTCTTTTCGCATAATCATTACTTTTAGGGTGCCAAAACAGGTTTTGACTTGGGGTTGATAAATTAAAAAAGTAATGTTTTACTATAGGCAAATAAAAATTTGTGGATTAATTATATATGTACAATGTAACAACAATTATTCCATAAATGCAAAATTATTATTTTTTTTAACATTTTATTGCACAATAATCTGCTTTTTAAGCTGAACTAGTTATACTATCTTTGCATTTCGAGAAAAAAACTATGACAATACCTATTTCTGAAGTAAATCCTAAAGAAAATATTATTATTAAAGGTGCAAAATTGCACAATTTAAAAAATATAGACGTTGTTATTCCGCGTCGTAAATTAGTTGTTATTACAGGCTTATCTGGTTCAGGGAAGTCTAGTTTAGCTTTTGATACGTTGTATGCTGAAGGACAACGTCGTTATGTAGAAAGCCTTTCTAGTTATGCCAGACAGTTTTTAGGACGGCTAAATAAACCTAAAGTAGACTATATAAAAGGAATTGCACCTGCAATTGCGATTGAGCAAAAGGTAAATTCTACCAATCCACGTTCTACAGTTGGTACGACTACAGAAATTTATGATTATTTAAAATTACTTTTTGCAAGAATCGGTCGTACTTACTCTCCAGTATCTGGAAACGAAGTAAAAAAAGACACTGTAACCGACGTTTTAAATTATATAAAAATATTAAAACAAGGAGAAAAACTATTACTCCTCGCTCCTATTATACTAGAAGAAGGGCGTGCTTTACAAGACAAACTAAAAGCACTAAATGCGCAAGGATATGCACGTATTAAAGTCAATGGTAAAGTAATGCGTCTAGATGAAACTGAAGATTTAAAAGACAGTACTAAAGACTTGTTTTTGGTAGTTGATAGAATTGTTACTAAAGATGATGAAGACTTCTATAACCGATTAGCAGATGCTGTACAAACAGCTTTTTTTGAAGGAAAAGGCAATTGTTATATCGAAACTTTGGCAGACCATTCTACACGTCATTTTAGTAATAAATTTGAATTAGATGATATTGTCTTTTTAGAGCCTAATGTACATTTATTCAGTTTTAACAATCCTTATGGAGCTTGCCCTAAATGTGAAGGCTATGGTGATATAATTGGTATTGATGACGATTTAGTAGTACCAAATACAGCGCTTTCGGTTTACGAAAATGCTATTTTTCCTTGGAGAGGAGAAAGTATGAACTGGTATAAAGAACAGTTGGTGAATAACTCACATAAATTTGATTTCCCTATACATAAACCCTATTTTGAATTAAGTAACAAAGACAAAAACTTAATTTGGAATGGTAATAAATATTTTGAAGGTTTAAATAGCTTTTTTGCAGAGCTAGAAAGTAAAGCTTATAAGATACAAAACCGAGTAATGCTTTCGCGTTACAGAGGAAAAACAAAATGTAAAATTTGTGATGGTAAACGTTTACGACCTGAAGCTAATCATGTAAAAATTGGCAATCACACTTTAACAGATTTGGTAGAATTACCACTAAATAAGCTAGCAAACTTTTTTAATTTACTTGAATTAAATGAGTACGATAGTAAAATCTCAGAGCGTCTTTTAGTCGAAATTAAAAACAGACTAGCCTTTTTAAGTAATGTTGGTTTAGATTATTTAACTATCAACCGAAAATCAAATACACTTTCTGGTGGAGAAAGTCAACGTATTAATCTAGCAACCTCTTTAGGAAGTAGCTTGGTTGGATCAATGTATATTTTAGACGAACCTAGTATTGGTCTACATCCAAAAGACACAGAGCGTTTAATAGACGTATTAAAATCATTACGAGATTTAGGTAATACTGTTATAGTAGTTGAGCATGATGAAGACATCATGAAAGAAGCAGACCAAATCATAGATATTGGACCAGAAGCTGGTACTTTTGGTGGTCATGTAGTTGCAACTGGCACGTACAAAGAATTATTAAAATCAGATTCGTTAACTGCACAATATTTAAACGAAAAACTAAAAATAGAAATTCCAAAAACACGTCGTACTAGTAAGTATAGTGTTGAAGTTGTTGGAGCAAGAGAAAACAACTTAAAAAATATTGACGTCTCGTTTCCACTAGACATGTTGACTGTTATTACTGGTGTTTCTGGAAGCGGAAAAAGTACGTTGGTAAAGAAAATCTTATATCCATCAATTAAGAAAACCCTAACGGGCTTTGCTGATAAAGCTGGACAATTTACCGAGTTAAAAGGAAACTTTAGCAACATAAAAAACATCGAGTTTATAGATCAAAATCCAATTGGTCGCTCATCACGTTCTAATCCTGTCACGTATATAAAAGCTTATGATGACATTAGAGCCTTATATGCAAAACAAAAACTAAGTAGTATACGTAATTATGCTGCCAAACACTTTAGTTTTAATGTAGATGGTGGACGTTGTGAAACCTGTAAAGGAGAAGGACAAGTAACCATAGAAATGCAATTTATGGCAGATGTCCATTTAGAATGCGAGACGTGTAAAGGCAAGCGTTTTAAAAAGGAAGTATTAGAGGTGACGTTTGCGGATAAAAACATAGATGACATCTTAAATTTAACAATAGATGATGCAATCGTGTTTTTTGATACAAATGATGCAAGTAAAATCAAGAACAAATTACAACCACTTCAAGATGTAGGTTTAGGCTATGTTACTTTAGGACAAAGCTCTTCTACCCTTTCTGGTGGCGAAGCACAGCGTATTAAACTGGCTACTTTTTTAGGAAAAGGAAATACAAAAGACAAAACACTTTTTATATTTGACGAACCTACAACTGGACTTCATTTTCATGATATAAAAAAGTTATTAAAATCTTTTAATGCCTTAATTAAAAAAGGACACTCTATAGTTGTTGTAGAGCATAATTTAGAACTTATTAAATGTGCAGACCACATTATAGATTTAGGTCCAGAAGGTGGTCAAAATGGTGGTAAACTTGTTGCTTTTGGTACGCCTGAGGAGATTATTAAAGTAGAAACTAGTATAACTGGTAAGTATTTAAAGGAAAAGCTATAAAAACTTGATGTAAATTAGGAATTGTAATTTAATTACTAAACAAAAAGCTAAAGCGAAGCATATATTTTATATATAATCTTCGCTTTTTTAAATCTATTAACTTTTATTTTTTTTATAAGATATATTAATATCTCTTTTAAATATTAAGTTAATTTACTAATATTTTTTTAGTAAACATATTACTATCTGAAGTAACATTTAATATATAAATCCCTTTTGTTTTAGGCATATTTAATTGAAAACTATTAGAATTAAATTGTTTTTCCATTATTTTCATTCCTAAAACATTTATTAATTCAATATTAACATTGTTTTCTGTAGTTGGTAATTTAACATTCAATACATTTTTTACTGGATTAGGATAAGCTAACATTTTAATATTAGATTCAAAATTAGTAGTAACACTTAGTGTATTATTTTCATCTACTGGAAATTTATTAAAAGAAAGTAATTCTAAATTATTAGTATTTACAATAAAATTCTCATCCTCTGCTAGTATATTAGGTAAAGGCGCATCTTGACCTTTATACGAAATTTCTACATTTAGACCTGGATCTTGAGAAAGCGAGAAAATAATACTATTCTGAGAAATCGCTAAACTCGTTATGGTTGCATTACCTGCGTTAGATAATTCGAAATTGTTTTTTAATTCATTTGCTGTATTAGCATTGTTTATTACTGTAGATAAACTGATAGCGTTTATATCAATAGTTATCTCTGTAGCACTACTTTTATAGGCATTCGTAATCATTGGCGAATCTATTTCTGCAGATGGTGTTACACCATAAAGGTCTCTTTCTACTAATGCAAAAAGACGATCTGCAAATACTCTGTATCCATTTTCAAATAAAAAATGACAATTATCTGTAAAATGTGGAATAGCACTAGAAGAAATAATTTGTATGTCAGTATTCTCAACAGCCAACTGCCTTTGTGCTTCTTTAACTTGCATTACAAATTCAATGCCTTTATCACATCCATTTTTTGTTTGAAATATATAAAACTGCTCAATATTAGGGTAGTCTGTTAACCATGAGTTTTTTAATGTTAAAAATCTACTTTTATAAACACTTGTAGGTGTTTCAAAGCCATCATCAGAATCTTTTTCTCCTTGAGCCCAAAAGACTCCTCTAACATGATTTTTAAGTCCAGTATTATTTAGTCTTAAATACATTCTACCATAATTACCACTTATAGATGTTTGATAATTACTCGGAGCTAGAAAAAAAGCTATTTCTTTTCCTGCATGAGCACCATTAAATATTGCTACAGGAATATTAGTGTTAGTTATTATAGAATTAGCAAATTTTAATCCCCATTGCCCTGTATTACCGTCTGTATTCCTGTTTCCATCTCCTTGACCATAATACCATTGGTTATTATTTGGTAAGTTTGATGAATTACTACTACTTGTTCCATTTGCATATACACGTATAAAATCACTATTAAATGCACTAGCACTTTCTGTATCACGTTGTGGCGCTTCTGCATTAGATTGACCTTGTATAATGTAAACATCACCAGCAACTACATCATCTACATTTTCTTCAAGAGTTCTATTATTTCCTGTTTTACCGTAAATATTAAATGAGTAATTAGCAAGCTCAGCTGGAATTGCTATATCAAAATTAAACGAAGCTAAACCTGAAGAATAATTTAATCCAGAAGAAACAGTATTAATTACTGCATTATTTCTTAACACATCTACTTCTATAGAAGTATAATTAACAGAATTATTGTTAACTTCTCCTTCAATAACTACTTGTCCTAAATTAGTGGACAAATCTCTACCTACTAATTGTTTATCTAATGGAATAGTAGAGAACGTAACTTGACCATAAGAGGCTGTTAGTAATAATAGTAATACAAAAGTGTAAAAGTATTTCATGAGATTTAGGTTTTTAACATACATATTATAAAGTGCAAATAAAGTGATTTAAAATTAACTAAGCAAAGATTAACGGTAAAAAAAGAGGTTTAAGTACAAAAAACAACGGTTAAAAGCAAAAAAATACGATAAAAAATATATGTTATTTTTATCTAATACCGGGTTTGATTATTTAACACTAAACAGAAAACACAACACCTTATCTGGTGAAAAAAGTCAACAAATTAATCTAGAAACATTATTTGTTTGTTGTCTTGTTGGTTTTATAATATATTATAGACAAACCTAGCATTGGCATACATTATAAAGATACCAAAAGACAAATTTTGATTAAAATAAAGAACAAGTTAAAATCATTAGTAAGACATTGGTTTAGGTTGTTGTATAATAGGTCAAAGTTCTTCTACGCTTTCTAATGGAAAAGTATAATATGCAAAATTAGCGTGGTTTTTAGGAAAAAGAAATAGTTTTAAAGTGCTTTTTGTAAATTATATAGGTTATTGTTTGAATTGATTGTTTTAAATTTCTAATGTGTTTAAAAAATTAAACTATATAACGTTTCTTTTTTTGCTACTAATCGATAAATTAATCTCTAGTAATGAATACAATTATTAATTAAAATTAATATAATATGTTTATTTTCTCAAATTTCAACACTCATTTAAAACCCTAAAAATCTGATAGCCATACTAAACCTATAGAACATTGTAATTAAATTTATATATTATTTGCAGTT
>JALZUT010000064.1 GCA_023300575.1 Olleya sp. | reverse complement strand
TTCTTTTTCTTTAAACGTACGTTATTAAGTTTATCTACCAAATCATTAGCAATACTAACAGGAACACCGACAAACGCACAATCTTGTTTTAATTCTATAACCCCTAATTGGTCTTTAGTAATGTTACCTTGTTTAAAAAACAGACCTGCAATATCGCCTTTAGATATTTTGTCTTTTCGTCCTCCAGAAATAAATAAAGTAGCCCAAAATGGTGGTTTTATGTCTTTAGCTGCATTGACTTTAATGGTTTGAGATTTTCCTATAAAGCTTGGAAATATTTCGCGATTTCCTTTTAGTAAATAGGCTGTACCTTTAGCATTAACCCTTGCTGTTCTACCATTTCTATGTGTGTATTCTTGAATGGCTGACGGAATTTCATAATGAATAATATAACTCATATCCGGAATATCAATACCTCGAGACGCTAAGTCGCTAGCAATAAGTACCGAAACACTTCCGTTACGTAACTTTATTAAAGCACGTTCGCGATCGCGTTGTTCCATACTTCCATAAAAACAAGTGTGTGCAATGTCTTTTTTATCTAAAAAACGACTTAAATCCTCAAGACGTTCTTTTGTATTACAAAATACAATTCCAGGTTCGTTACCAACATGATGTAACAAATCTACCAATATATTATGCTTATTTTCTGTTGGCGATACAACGGTCTTTACTTCTAACTTAGAGCTTGGTTTTTCTGTTAAAAAGTTAAGGGTTTTTGCGCCACTCATATTTAAGTAACTGGGTATAGAGGCACCTTCTGTTGCAGAGGTTAAAATGCGTTTGTTGACAGTGGCTAAATACCCCATTATAAATTTCATCTCGCCTGCTGCTCCAACTTCTATAGAAATATCAAACTCATCAATAACTACTGTTTTTATTAATTTAGTTGTAAAACGTTCTTGTTCAAAATGATCTGCTAGACGTCCTGGTGTACCAATTAAAATAGCTGGTGTATGCTTAAGTTCTATTTTGTCTTTAGAGATAGCACGACCACCATAAATGGCATTGGCTTTGTAACCAGACCCCATATTACGTATAACAGTTTCTATTTGAATGGCTAATTCTCTGGAAGGCACAATAATCAAAGCTTGTACGTCTTCAATTGTTGGATCTAATAGGTCCAGTAATGGTAATAAAAAAGCCAAAGTCTTTCCTGTTCCAGTAGGTGACAATAGTATGGTTTTATCATTTTTAGCTATAGCTTCCAAAGCGTCTTTTTGCATTGGGTTGAGCTCGTAAATATTTAGTTTTTCGAGAATCTCTTGTTGTGCTTTTATATTATTTGCCATTACTATTTTTTATTTTTCTTCTTTTTAGAATCCTCAGATTTTACTACTAAAGGAGTTTGTGACAACTGATGTGCCAATACTTTTTCTATTAATTCTTCTTTTGTTAAATGATGAAATATTGTGCGCACATCTTTACGTAAGCCTTCAGAAATAGTACGATTTGGCTTGGTTTTAAAAATCTTCTTTGCCCAAAGTAAGGCTTTGTTTTCTTCTATACTTTGTGCATCTGCTTTTTGATACACTTTAAAATGAATCCCTAACTCGGCTTCAAAATCTGCAATATCAACTACTTCTTCTTGTTGTAGAATAGTAATGGCTAAGCCCTTTGCTCCTGCTCTAGCTGTTCGTCCACTTCTATGCACATACGCATCATACGTATCTGGTAAATGGTAATTGACTACATAAGAGATTTCTTTAACATCAATACCACGTGCTGCCAAGTCGGTTGCCACTAAAATATCAATATGTCCTTCTCTAAACTGACCCATAATACGATCTCGTATACCTTGGCTTAAACTTCCATGAATGGCTCCAGACGAAAATTTATTAATCGCTAAGTTCTTGGCTAATTTATTTACTGCTGCTTTTGTTTTACAAAAGATAATACCACGTTGTCCTAATTTGGTATTTAAAAAATGCAATAAGACGTCTAACTTTTCTATAGGTGCTACCACTACATACTGATGGTCTATACCTTGATGTCCAATAGTTGACATATCGGCTTCAATTTGCACGACATGCTTTGACATGTAATTCTGAACTAATTGTTTGATGGTTCCAGGTAACGTTGCTGTAAATAAAAGTGTGCGTCTTGATTTCGGAATTTCTTTTATGATGGCATCCAAGCCATCTTTTAAAGCACTTACCATTTCATCTGCTTCATCTAAAATAAAGTATGAAATCTTAGAAATATCAATTGCGTTACGTTTTACCAGATCTGCTAAACGACCAGGTGTTGCTACCACAATATGTGTGGTGTTTTGTAAACGTTCTATCTGAGGTTTTATAGGAATACCTCCGCAAACAGTAGCAATAGAAATAGCTGGTGTATGTTTAGAAAACGCACTTAAATTAGCGCTAATTTGCTGTCCAAGCTCGCGTGTTGGAGCTAAGATAACCGCTTGTATTAGTGTCTGCTCTATATCTATTAATTGTAATAAAGGCAACCCGAAAGCTGCTGTTTTTCCTGTTCCTGTTTTAGCTAGAGCAACCACATCTTCCTTTTGATTTAATATCACAGGAATTGTTTTTTCTTGTATATCTGTTGGAACCGTAATTTGTAAATCTGCTAAACCTTTATTTAGCGCTTCATTAATTCCTAAATCGGAAAAACGTATTGACATAAAAATAATTTTGGTAAAGGTAAGGATACTGTGCGTGAGAATAGCATAAATAGTACTGTTACCTTTGCTTTAGGAGTTTAAATTATAGAAATTAAAATAATTCTTAAAAGAAAATAAGACGTATCTTTGAGGAAAAAGATATTTCAATATACCAAACATTCACATTCACAAACTCATTAAAATAAATAGCACATGGATCTTACTAATCCCTTAGTTTATGGAACGCCAGTTTTTTTGGCTCTCATAGCTCTTGAACTTACTTACAGTAAACATTCTGACAACAAAAAACTATACAAATGGAAAGATTTAAGATCTAGTTTATCACTTGGAGTAGGTTCTGCTGTAATTGCAGCATTAGTAAAAACAACAACTCTAATATTGGTTTTTAATTTTGCATACGAGCTTTTTAATCCAATTGTAGATGGTGTTAGAACAAACATTATGGGTTGGGCTTCTTTTGAATACACTTGGTCTATTTGGTTAATTTGTATGCTTTTAGATGATTATGCTTACTATTGGTTTCATAGGCAAAACCATATGGTGCGTTTTCTTTGGGCTGCACATATTGTACACCATTCTTCAGATAATTTTAATTTAGGAACAGCAGTACGTAACGGATGGTTTACCATTTTTTACAAACCCTTTTTTTATGTTTGGATTGTAATGATTGGGTTTCCGCCAGAAATGCTAATCGTTTGCATGGGTATTGAAGCTTTATGGCAATTTCAATTACACACCAAGTATATTAAAACTTTAGGGTTCTTAGATCATATTTTAAACACACATACTATGCATCAAGTACATCATGCAAAAAATATTGAATTTATGGATAAAAACCATGGTGGAATACTTAATGTTTTTGACAGGATTTTTGGTACTTGGAAACCATTAGATAACGATATTGATATAAAATTTGGGGTTTCTATACCACCAGATTCTTATAACGTGTTAGTTATCTTAACACACGAATACAAAAACATTTGGGAAGACCTTTCTAAATCTAAAAACTGGTATCATAAGTTTATGTATATTTTTGGAGCACCTGGTTGGAGCCATGATGGCAGTACGCTTACCATAAAACAAATACGCTCAGAGATGAGAAAAACAGCTGAAGCTAACCTTTAATAAACTGATACACTCTAAATTAAAAACATAAAATAATTATTATTAATAATGGCATTATTATATAACTATAACCGGCTCTATAACTCTAGCTTATAACCAACACCATGGACATTAGTTAATTTAATATTTGGATCTTCCTGTAATTTTTTACGTAATTTAGAAATGTACGTATCCAAACTTCTGCCTACTATTACACCATGATCTTCCCAAACTTTTTTGCTAAGCTCTTCACGCTTAATGATTTGATTGGGTCTTTCAATAAAAATAGAAAGTATCTCACACTCTTTTTTAGATAAGTTAATTTCGGTTGCTTCTTTAATTAACTTGTTTTGCTCTGGATAAAATTTATAACTACCAATAAACGTATAATTACCTTGTTTTACTTCTACCAATTCTTTAGGTTTTTGTCTTAAAAAGAAAAAGAGTAACAACCCCAAAAACGCTAATATTGATATACCAATAAGTAATTTATTACTGGAGTTGTTTAAAGTTGTTTTAGTAAATTTTACTGTAATTAAATAGCATCCTCTATGCAATACCCTTCCACCACAAGGTATAATACCGTTCTCTATATTTTGCTTCATTTGGTAACTGTAAGCTACTTCTTGGTCTTTACAGTTTAAGACTTCTGTTAAGTAATGTACAGGTAAATTTGCTTTTTTAAAACTACTTTTTATAAAAGCTACTAAACTATCTGGATGAATAGTTAATGTGTTTTCAAATGTTAATTGATACTTATAATCGGTTAAAACAATAACAGGTTTAACTAATGAAATTGAATCTTGGCTACTTAACAACAAACGGTGTCCAACGTCTCGCAACGCTAATTTTGTATTATCAGAAATAGAAGTATTTATTTCTGTTGTGCAAGATATTACGGTTAAAAACAGTGCTAATAGAAGCATTAATTTTGATGAATTGTAAATACAGTTTTTCATAGTTATCTGTAAATAACATACAATTTCAGGACTTTTTGAATTTGTTAACACTTCTTTTACATTCTTTTGACATATTTTGAAACTATTCAGTCTAGTTTTACTTCATCAAACAAAATAGCATCATTAATCATTAAATTAAAAGTTATGAAAAAAAGTATCATTATTATTTGTACAGTACTTGTTACATTAAGTTTAACTGCTTTTGGAATTTTAAACAAGAACGAAACAGAAATGACTACAGCCAAAAGCAAAGCATTAAAAGATGTCGCTATTAAGTCGCCACAAATAGATAAAAAAGAACCAGAAATCTTTGAAGATTTTATCTATGATATAGGCACACGATTTAGCCCAATAAAAAAGAGTGACTTACAAAAGGCAACTTCTATTAGCGATTTTATAACTGCAGAATCACTAAACTCTATAGTTGATCTTAAATCTGTACGCGTAATTGTTGTTAAAAATGAAAGACAAACGGATATACAAGAATTGGGGTATTCTAAAACATTAAATAAAAAACAATTACAATTATTACGTTCTTTAGATTATTCTCAGGGATTTAATATAAGATCAGAGTTTACTATTATAAATCCAGAAACTGGTTTAGTAGAAGATAATTATGATTCGCCACATCTATCTGTAGTACCCGAGTATCAAGCACATAACACACTAAGTAAAGACCTACTTAAAAAGTATCTTAAAGACAATACTAAAGCAGTAAGACAAGGAGTTGATCCTAAAAAATTGAGACCTGCAAAAGTATATTTTACTGTTACCAAATTAGGTGCTATTAAAAATGTGAGATTAGATAGAAGCTCATATTACCCTAAAGTTGATAACAGAATGATGGAATTAATTAAAACCTTACCAGGAACATGGACTCCTGCTAAAAATGTAAATGGAGAGCAAGTAAATCAGGAATTAGTGGTCTTTTTTGGATTGATGGGTTGTTAATTTAAACTACTAATAAGTTTACTTATAAGCAACATTAACAATATAAAGCTTTATAAAAGCCATTAAGATAAATAAAAAGATAGTAAACTCGCTATCCATATATTGCGAGAATATTCCAGATGCCAATCTGAAAAAAATAAAAGAATAGATTGCAAAAAACAATAGAAAAACTAAAATAACTAATCAGACTTTAAAAAAAATTTCATTCCATTTATTTTTTTTAATAAAAAACCCATTAAGCAAAAACTTAATGGGTTTTATATAATTATTTATAGTGTATTATATCTTCTTCACTTTAACAGCATTCATTCCTTTCATACCACGTTCTAGCTCAAAAGACACTTTGTCATTTTCTGCAATTTGATCTACTAAACCACTAACGTGACAAAAGTATTTTTCGTTATTTTCTGTATCGATTATAAATCCAAATCCTTTAGAGGTATCAAAGAATGATACTTTACCGTTTCTTACTGGATCTTCCTCTTCTCCTTCAACCTTTTTAGGTACACCTAAAACGATTTCTTCTGCTTCAATTTGTTCTTTTAATTCTGGATCTGGTGGAGTGTCTACCAAATTTCCATTAAAATCAACATAAGCAAATTGGATACCGTCAGATCCACCGTTTGCTTCTTTTTCGGCTTTTCTAGCCTCCATTTTCTTTTTCTTGTCTTCACGTTTTTTTAAACGTTTCTTTTCTTTTTCACTTTTGTTAAATGTCTGTTGCGATTTTGCCATTATCCTTCTTAAATAGGGTTTTAAATTAATACAAATAAGTACAGTAGTAATTTAAAACTATTTAAAGTGTTAAAAACAATTCTGAAAAACTCTGAAGTAATTAAACGGAAAGGTCTACTAACTTAATCTTTACAAAGATAGTAACTTTTTATTTAAGTAAATACACTTAGTAAAACTTGTTAAAATTATGGTGGTTTATCTTCATGGTTTATCTTTGTGTTT
>JALZUT010000063.1 GCA_023300575.1 Olleya sp. | reverse complement strand
ATAAAAAAAGCCTCTATTGAGGCTTTTTTTTTATTATTCTATATGCTTTCTGTATTGTTTTATACCAATACAACTTATATAATTGGTATTACTCTTTATGCTCTTCAATAATGTCTTCATCTCTATATTTACAACACGCATGCACTGAGTCATAAGCCTCATCTGTTGCTTTAATGGCGTTAGTGTCGTGACCAACTGATGCTATTTTTTCTGAAACTGTTTTTAAGTCCGTTTTGTTTTCGTCAAAAATCAATTTTAATTCATGTGTATTAACATCCCAAACTGCACTTTTTACGCCTTTAGTTTTAAAGCTCGCTTTTTCTATTCTGCTTTTACACATCATACATACACCATCTACTTCAAGACTTGCTTTTTTATTTTTGTTTTGGGCAAAGCTTATTGTAGTGGTCAATAGTAATGCTACTATTAATATCTTTTTCATGGTTATAAGTTTATGTTTTTAATTTAATTTATAGCGTAATCCTGTGTAATACATACTTCCAAAAATTGGGCCATACACAAAGTTAGTATCAAAACTTGGGCCAAACGGATTGTTTGCACTAACTATTGGATTATTTTGTTTAACATTAGCTATGTTTTCTCCGCCTAAATATACTTCAAATTTTGGAGAAAACACTTTAGTAATCTGTGCATTAAGCGTCCCAATAGATTCAGAAAACTCACCCAGTCTAAACTGTATTGGATTGTTTAATGTTGAAGACAAACGTTGCTCACTTAACCAATTATAGGTCAAATCAAACTTCCAGTTGCTATTGTTTTTTATTATGGTTTCGTAAGATGCGTTAGCAAACAAACGGTGTTTTGGTGTTAAAGGTTTTATCAATTTACCTGACTTGTATTGCGTTTTAACATCATAATACTTGTAGGCAGTACGCAAATCAAAATTTTCAAATACGTTATAATTTAATTCGGCTTGAAAACTATTAGCAAAACTATCACCTTCTAAATTATAAAAATTAACCTCTTGTGCGTTTTCTAAATCTACAACCACTTGGTTTTTAAAATCTGTGCGATAAAAATCTAAAGCAAAGTCGGCTTTTCTTTCAAATAGATTAAATCCTTGCAAAAACGAGAATCCGTAATTCCAAGCAATTTCTGGATCTAAACCATAAATAGCACCTGTGGTATTTAAGATTGAAAACTGACGTGATGACGCAAATAAATTCTGATTTTCAGCAAAGATATTAGCACTACGTTTTCCGCGTCCAACAGATGCTCTAAACACTGTTTTTCCCCAAGCTGAATATCTTACATGAAGGCGAGGTGTTATAAATTCGCCTAACAAATTATGAGTATCTGCACGCAAACCTGCTGTTAAGGTTAACTTATCTAAATCGTCATAACTGTACTCGAAAAAACCACCAAAAGACCGTTCTGTTCTTTCAAAATCTTGTGCTAAAGCAAACTCGTCATAATCATCATAAGTAAAATTAACACCTGTCTTTATTTTGTGTCTAGAATCGCTTATAATAGAATTATAGATTATATTAGAATATAGGCTTTCATGTTCTATATTATATTCATTTAAACCAAAATAAGACTCTTGATTATGGTTACTAAGCGCCAATTGAACACCCAAGCTCTGCCAAGGTATTTCTGGATTTACATAACCCAGTTTAGCAGACAATTCGTAACGTTTGGTATCAATTTCATTTCCCCATGCATTGGTAGTTAGCCTATCTGTATCTGGATTAAAATTAACCTGTCCAGATTGATTATTATCTGACAAGTAACGTACGTTTAAAAAACTTACAAACCCTTTTTCTAGATTGGTATATTGCCAACGGTTCATGACATTAACCTGTTCTTTTAATGGCACATCTAAAAAGCTATCGTTGTTTTTATCAAACTTCTGGTCTCTTAAATTACCGTGTAGATACAAACCTGTACTCCATTTGTCTGACACTTTAGTGTTAAAATGTGTATTCAATTCTAAACGACCATTAACCGAAGCATAAGCATTTACAAACACTTTTTTATCTGTACTTGGCTTTACTAACTCTGCATTAATCTGTCCTGCAATACTCTCAAAACCATTAACAACACTTCCTGCTCCTTTTGTAATTTGGATGCTTTCTACCCAAGTACCAGGAATAAAACTCAAACCATAGACTTGAGATGCACCACGTATTGACGGAATGTTTTCTGTAGCAATTAAAATATACGGACTTGATAAGCCTAACATTTTTATTTGTTTGGTTCCAGTAACTGCATCAGAGAAATTAACGTCAATAGACGGATTGGTTTCAAAACTTTCGGACAAGTTGCAACACGCAGCTTTTAACAACTCATCACTACTTACTGTTAAGATGTTTTGCGCCTGTAAATAAGAACGTGAAGTGGCTTGTTTTCTTGACTTAATTTCAACTTCATCTAAATCTGAAGTTGGTTGTAAATAATGTGTAATTAGAGCTGCAGACGTAACGGTTAGCGTGTCGCTTTTAAAACCAATATAACTAATAATTAGCTTGCTGTTATCTTTAGAAAACGGAATACTAAATTTACCATCAATATCTGTAGACGTCCCAATACTAGTATCTTGCCAAAAAACGTTAGCGCCTAAAAGCGGTAAATTATCATTATCTGGATTAGATTCAAAAACCACACCATTTAGTTGTGTTTGCGATATCAATACGATAGGTAAAAAACCTAAAACAAAAAGTAACTTTCTCATCTTAAATATAGGTTTTAGTTAGTATTATAAATGCCATTACCAACATGATTGAGTTTTCAATAAACGTTGCTTTTGTCATTGGCAATTTTAAAGCGGTACCCAAACATGCACATTGTATTTCTTTTTTATCTAGTAGTGTTTTAGTTACACCAAATGTTGTAATACCCAAAATAACTATGGTAATAATTAAAGCAACAGGAATTTGAATACGCATTAAAAATAGAACACCTAATCCTAATTCTATAAAAGGATACACCCAACCATAAGCAGGAATTGCTTTAGCTAGTGGATCGTACATTTTAAAACTTTTGGGAAAGCCTTTTAAATCTAATAATTTAAAAAAGCTAAAGACAATGTAAAATAAACCCATAAAATCTAACATAAAGTTAGACATATCCCATGGATTATAATTAATAAGAAATGCTGCAGCAGTAATATAACCAAATATTAAAAACAAAGGAAATAGCTGCTGTAAATCGGTTTTTGGCGCTGCTTTTATTGCTGAAGCTGAAGTAAATACATTTTCACTTTCTTGTTCTGAAATTGAAAATTTATCAGGTAATGCCTCCTGAAATACTTTAATTGAAATATGCTGAGACATGTTAACTGTAGCTTTAGCGTTTTGTAAGTCTACAGAAACGTCTGTAACATGTGCTAAAGATTGCAAGCCCTTTTGTACAGAAGCTTTACAACCGTTACAGGTCATACCTGTTATGTTATATGTGTGTGTCATTTTTTATATGTTTGATAAGTAAAATTCTTTTAAGAGATTTCCGCATCCGCAGAAATCAAAAAAGTATTTTTCATCAAATAATAAAAACATCGTGAAGGACTTGTATATCTGCTACCAAATTGGGAGGTGCATAATACTTAAAAGGAATAATTTGTTTTGGCAGACTTTTATAAAACTCGAAATAACTGTAAACAAAAGCGGTAAATACAAATTGCTGATTAAAATCTAGATTGTTAAAAGTGTTAAGTTTTAATTGGTCTTGACCTTTAATAATTTCGACTTCATCTTTACAACAAGATTTTATTTTTACAACAGTATTGTCTGTTGTAGCAGTTTCCATTCCGCATTTTTTAGCTTTACTAAAAATTGCAGAATCCACTAAATGGTTACCACAGTAGTGTTTTTCAACTGCAAAAGAAAACGTTGAAAACAGCACTAATAATGCCATTAATACAGATAAACTTTTATGTAAAATTACTTTTATCACTTTACAAAATTACAATATTATTACCAGTCTTTAACCTAATTACCAAATCATTAACTAATAGCGCATTCATTTTAATAAATTATGTAATATTTCGGCACAATTAATGTTAAGTTATATCTTTGAAATTAAATTCAAGACTTTTATGAAATCTACTATAACAACCTTGTTGGCATTTTTTACTTTGTTTTTTGCTTTTGGGCAAGACAACAAAGCCTTTACTGCTGGAGAATCACTTACGTTTTCTGCCTCTTTTAAAATAGCTGGTATCCTAACAGATATTGCAGAGGTTAAAATGCAAACTAGCGAGATTAAAACAAGCTCTTCTGCCCTTTTACGTCTTAAATGCACAGCATCAACATACAGTAATTTTGATAGCTTTTTTAAGATTAGAGATTTGTACGAAAGCTATGTTAACCCTAGAACGATAACGCCATATCTATATAACAGAGAGATTAGCGAAGGGGGTTACTACAAGTATGTAAAATACAAGTACAACCATAAAACCAATTTGGTTAACAGTTTAATTAGAAAAAAAAGTAAGAATATTAAGTCTGGCTTTTGGGATAGAAAAAATGACGTTAAAATTAACAGTGGTACAAGAGACATTGTTTCTACTATCTATAAACTAAGAACCTTAGATATAAAAAAAGCAACAATTGGCGCATCAGATACGTTTACTGTTTTATTTGATAATAAAGAAACCAAGTTTAGTTTTAAACTGTTAGAAAAAGAAACAATTAATACAGCTATTGGTAAAAAAGAATGTTACAAATTAGCTATTAACCTTATTGGCAGTTCTGTTTTAAAAGGTAGTAACAGTAATATTTTATGGCTGACTGCAGACGAAAATAAAATTCCGGTGTATGCAAAATTTGCAGTAGCAGTTGGAAGCGGAGAATTAAAAATTAAGTCTGCAACAGGATTAAAAAATTAAGATAATTATGAGAAAAGCAAGTATTATTTTCGGATTTATTTTTGCAATACTAGCAGTGATATTAGCTGTTTTACCTTTATATAAATTTGCATTTATTCCAGCTATATTAGCATTTGTTTTAGGTGTATTAGTTTTTATTAAATCAAAAAAAGAAGGACTGTCTACACATACCATCCAAATTATCTTTTTGCTAACCATTATTGCTTTGGGTTTAGCAACTTACAAAGCTGTTTTTAGCACTACAGAAGTTGGTGATACCGAACAATTAGAACAACGCGAAAAAGAAAGTGAAGAAAAATCTATTGAAGAACTAGAAGATTTAGATCTTGATTTTGAATAAAATACACTTTATCTAAAGCTAGTAAGAAAATTAGGTCAAAAACATAGCTTTATATATCTTTGATATCCAATTAATTAATCTCGATGAAATTTTTTTTATTCTTGTCTGCTTTTACTTTGGTAGGCTCTTGTGCGAATACAAAATATAGTACAAAAATTGAAAACCTAGAATCTAGCGTTGTCGTTAAAGACTCTTTAATGGTTGCTACTTATGCTAAGACTATTAAAGCCAAAACCTTAAAGACTAACCTTTATCAATTTGCATCAGAAGACTTTAGCGGTCGAGAAGTTGGTACAGAAGGTCAGAAAAAAGCAGCTCAGTTTTTAGCAAATTTTTATAAAGCAGAAGGACTTTTACCAGTTGGTAAGGACAGCACATATTTTCAGGCTATTCCAAAATCATTTCTTCCAGAAAAATATAACGCTTCAGAAAACGTCGTTGCCTACATAGAAGGTGCTCAAAAACCTGAAGAACTTATTATTATCTCTGGGCATTTAGATCATTTAGGATTAGAAGACAATCAAATACACTTTGGTGCAGACGATAATGGGTCTGGTACAGTTGCCATTATGGAAATTGCACAAGCCTTTAAAACTGCCGAAAAAAATGGAGTAAGACCTAAAAGAAGCATCTTGTTTTTACATCTAACAGCAGAAGAAATTGGTTTACAAGGTTCTTTATATTACACGCAAAACCCATTGTTTCCTTTAGAAAACACGATAGCAAATCTTAATATAGACATGATTGGACGTGTAGATGACAGACACAAAGACAATCCTGATTATATCTATTTAATTGGTGCAGATCGCATTAGTAAGGAACTTCATTATATTTCTAAAAAAACAAACGCGAGCTCTTCTAAATTAGAATTAGATTATAAATTTAATGCAGAAAACGACCATAATAACTACTACTACAGATCAGATCATTATAATTTTGCAAAACAAAATATCCCAGTAATCTTTTATTTTAATGGCGAACATCCAGACTACCATAAACCAACAGATACACCAGAAAAAATAAACTATCCGTTGCTAGAAAAACGTGCAAAACTTATCTTTTCTACAGCTTGGTATTTAGCCAATATGGAAGACCGTTTACTTTACAACGAAAACCTTTAGTAGTAATTAGTATTTTATTAAAAAAAGGCCATTAAAAAACTTATTTTTCTTGTATTTTTGAAAGTATAACTCAATTTATACTTAAAATGAAATCTATACTTTCTATTGCTTCTTTAAGCTTATTACTAGTTGCTTGTGGTGGTTCTCAAAAAGGAACTTCTACTTCTAAAAAAATAGCAGACCCAAGCGTTTATGCTCAGACCATAACTCAAGAAGATTTAAAAACAGCCTTATACCAATATGCTTCAGACGAATTTGAAGGACGCGAAACTGGAGCAGAAGGACAGAAAAAAGCAGTTAACTTTTTAAAAGAACACTATATAAAGTATGGTGTAGCTGCTGCAAAACAAGATGGTAACTATTTTCAAGAAGTACCATTATCTGTTATGGCAAAACCAAGTGTAGACTTATCTATTAACGGAAAAGCATTAAAAAACCTTGAAGATTTTGTTTCTATAAACCCGATGAAAACCAGCACACTTAAAGCTGACCAAATCATTAACCTTGGTTATGGAATTGAAGATGACAAATTTTCTAGCTACGACGCTATAGACGTTAAAGGAAAAGTAGTGTTTTTTATGACAGGAGAGCCAAAAAATGAAGATGGCACTTATGTCATTTCTGGAACAAAAGAAGCCTCTAAATGGTCTAACTTTAGACAAGAGTTTGCACTTAAACGCGATATAGCTAAAGACAAAGGTGCAAAAGCAGTATTGTTTTATCATCAAGACGTATTTGCTATGGCAGCTTTACGTTATGGTGGTTCTAGCGGAAGAATGAGTCTTGCAGGTAACGACAATAACATGTTTTACTTTTTAGTAAATACAGAAACTACAAAAGCTATTTTTAATAAAGACGTCACAGACTTTCCAGTAGGTTTTAAAAACGAAGTTTTAAAAACGTCTTTTAATTTAGATTTTACTGATAATTCTGAAGCCATCTCTTCAGAGAATGTAGCAGCTATTATTAAAGGATCAGAAAAACCAAACGAGTATATTATCATATCGGCACATTTAGATCATGAAGGTATTAAAAACGGAGAAGTCTATAATGGAGCAGACGATGATGGCTCTGGTACAGTAGCTATTTTAGAAATTGCAGAAGCATTTGCTAAAGCTAGAAAAGATGGGCATGGTCCAAAACGTTCTGTAGTATTTTTAAATGTAACAGGAGAAGAAAAAGGACTATTAGGAAGTAGACATTATACAGATAAAGATCCTATTTTTCCATTAGCCAATACAGTTGCAGACCTTAATATAGACATGATTGGTCGTACAGACCCAAACCGAAAAACAGGAGACCGTAACTACATCTATTTAATAGGTAGTGATAAGTTAAGTACAGAGTTACACGACATCTCAGAGATGGTCAATACAAAGTATACTAACGTAGAGTTGGATTATACGTATAATGATAAAGACGACCCGAACCGTTTTTACTACAGATCAGACCATTATAACTTTGCAAAAAACAACATACCTGTAATTTTCTATTTTAATGGGACACATGATGACTACCACCAACCTAGTGACACACCAGACAAAATAGAATACGATTTACTAGAAAACAGAACACGTTTAGTTTTTCATACCGCTTGGGAATTAGCCAATCGTGAGACTAGAATTATTGTGGATAAAGCGGAATAAAAAGTACTAATATCCTAAGTTGCCATTCATTGCGCAACGAAATATGAATCTGAAACAAAATAACTAACAATAAAAAAAACAAAATTTATGAGCGATTTAATACCATACGTTATCCAAGGAGCAATTACAGCTTTATTCATTCTTTTAGCTTTGGCAATCTATAATAAATACATTAAGAAAAATTCAGACAAATAAAAAAAACTAAAGTATGGATAAGAATTAAGTTTAATTGAACTTTTTTGCTCGTTTTAAGGAATCGGAATTTAAAAACCGAACTGAATACTAAATTTAGCAAGTTGCGGAATTGCTTACTCAATCGGAATTTAAAAACTTTGCAGAATAAAACGCTGACCAAATTTACTCAACCACTGAAAATCAGAGAACGGAATAATTTGAACTCTGAAAAAAACAACGAAATGGCAACACCGTGTATAATTAATTGCTTGGTCACTGCCGACTTACGAACATTCCCTCGGAATATTCTATCTGTGATTTATTTGCTAACTTAGTTACTTAAATCTCGCAACTAACTATACACAAAAACTTTATTCACAGGATATTAGGAACCATATAAGGAGTTGTAGTGCATTAAAGAAAATGATTTTAGAAATATTAACCAAAGCAATAAAAGATTACCGAACAGATGGAATTGAACTGATGGAAAGATTAGGTCAAAAGTTTGGGTATGATATTTCAATAAAAGAGGAATACGAAGAGTTTATTTGGAAAGGAAACCTAAAAGTTCCAAGAAAAGGTAAGCTTTCAGAAAGAGTAAATTACGCTTTTCACGGTGGAGAATGTCACTTTCATAAAAAAAAGACCCAACAAAATATTGAAGTTATTCTAACGAATCCACCAATATTTGGAAAGATTGATGCTTGGTTTCTAAAAGCATATTTGGATAGTACAAAGGAATTTGAACAATTAACAAAAGCTATGGATTGGGAAGAATTAAAACCAACGCTAAATGAATTATATAGAACGGGAATAATCGAAGAAATTAAATGAATATAGTAGAAAAAGAAGCTGATAGATTTTTCAATAGGCTTTATCGTAATGGAAAAACAAATACTCTGGAAAACTTAAAGAGTCATATCACTTCAAAACTATATGATTTTAATAGAAATAGAGATAAACTTGATTTTCTTAAAATCATCCGACAAAAAAGTGTTGACGATAGAGATGAACATATGAAAAAATGTAATGGTTGTGGATATGGAGAGGAAAGAAATATTGGGATTTTTGCTATTGACCAAGAAATAGATGACATTAATAGGTTTTACTCATTTGAACCAAAATCAGAAGATGAATTTACCTCTGAACAAGAATCAGAATTACATAATAAGCTTAATGACATTCTAAATAAACTTGAACAACAAGGTTTTGGTCAGCAAATTATTTTTGACGAAATAGAAGATTTAAAAAATCATTTCAAACTCGGAAAGAAAAACTGGTTTCAACTTTTAAAAGGTAAAGTTGTAGACCTAACACTTAAAAAAGTATTAAATAAGACAATAGTTCAAGAAATTTATAATCAATTAAGTGATGGATTTGAACAAGTGGTTAAAATGATTGAGCAATAATAACGCACTACAACACTATATATAGCAAATTGGGTGATTAGTGTTTAATCTAAAGGTTATTGTCTATTTGCGAAATCGCCAAATCTTTTGATTTGGTATTAAGAAGAAAAATTAAAACAAAATACAAAAGATTTGGCTTGTGGCTAAACCGAAGATAATTGCTTATTTCCTGCCCAGCTTGCCATATATTTAACGTTGCTGCTATAAAAAATGAAATTACACAATAAAATAATTTTAATCACAGGTGGAGCATCTGGAATTGGTAGAATAATGGTTAGGTTAATGTTAGAACGAAAAGCCAAAGTAATTATTTGGGACATTAATCAAGAAAGCATCAACCAAACAATAACTGAATTTTCAAACAAAGGAGAACTATTTGGTTACCATCTTGATGTTTCAAATCTTAAACAAATTCAAGATACCGCTAAAAAAGTTAAATCGGAAATAGGTATTGTTGATGTATTAATCAATAATGCAGGGATAATAGTTGGTAAATATTTTAATGAACATACATCATCAGATATTTCAAAAACAATAGCAATAAATGCAAATGCACCAATGTTTATCACTAGAGAATTTATTAATGATATGCTGAATCAAAATTCAGGACATATTTGCAATATTGCGTCGTCTGGTGGTTTAGTTTCTAATCCTAAAATGTCTGTTTATATAGCAAGCAAATGGTCACTCATCGGCTGGTCGGATAGTTTACGTCTGGAGATGAAGCAAATGGATAAAAAAGTGAATATTACCACAATAATGCCTTACTACATCAATACAGGAATGTTTGATGGTGTAAAATCCAAAATCCCAATTCTAGAACCAGAATCTACAGCATTAACGATTGTTAAAGCTATTGAAAAGAATAAAAAACTAATAAGTATTCCTGGTTATATTTACAGATTTACACGTTTGGGTCAAGCGGTAATGTCAATTAATATTTTTGATTGGTTTGCTGGAGACCTTCTTGGTATTTATAAAACAATGGACCATTTTACAGGTCGGAAAAAGTAACATT
>JALZUT010000062.1 GCA_023300575.1 Olleya sp. | reverse complement strand
CCTAAACACGTAAAACCACCAGAAGTTATTTTAAAAGAAGATCTTATCTTGCAAGTCAATTTAGCAAAAACCAATATTAGAACAATAGTTAGTTTAGATAAGAACGCTTACTTTAAGCATCCACTATTTGGTAATATTAATACAAAAAGAGTTAATCGTTTTTTATTGATTCATACAAATCACCATTTGAAGATCATAAATGATGTGTTGAAATAATTATAATTACTAAAAACCAGTCACCAATAGATTCCTAGCACCTCTAATACCGCATTTTTGATATTTATGATACGCTTGCGCTCCGCGCTCTCTTATTTGTAGATCTGTTTCATTTAATATCCAACCATCAATAGAAGCTTTTAAAGTATAAGCTTCTGGAGCCATTAAACCAGTAGTCCAAACCAAAGGTACTGACTTTGTTTGTTTCAAATAAGGAGAAAAATAATTTTTACTAACACAAGCTAATATTATTGCTTCTCTTTTATCGCTGTTGTTTGATGTAAAATCACCTTCAACATCAAATTCCATTAAACCATCATATCCAATATAACCTAACAATTGCGCATCACCACCAAAACAAAGTTTCTCTTCATTGTAAATCACTTTTAAGGGATTATTACCTGCATTAGCTTCCAAAAAATCTATTGTTGTTTGTTTAATGTACTTACCGTCGTATGCATCAGCAAGCAAAAAGTATTTGTCTTATTGTGTTTAAACAATATTCGTTCTAAAATATTAGGTTCAGGGTTTAGTGCTGTAGAAACAAGTATCCAATCTTTAATTCTTTTAAAATAACCTCTTACTCCATACAAAGTATCCCAATACAAATTACTTTTTGTGCATTGACCATTCCCTAATTTTGCAGGCACAGGAACTATACCTTGATTAAGGTTATCGCACAATGCAACAAATACATGAATGGTTTTGCGTTCAGTTTCATTTTTTGCAAAAGAAAACTGATATATAAGTAGTAATAATAGTACAATAACTTTTTTCATTATGCTATAACGTTTATTCTTTTAAATATATTACAAACAAAAAGCGCCTTTCCAAATGGAAAGGCGCTTTTAATATTTAAAAGAAAATTAATTTCTAAGCCTCAAAAGGCTCAATAGAAACATAAGATTTATTGTTTCTTTTCTTTGTAAACTTTACAAGACCATCTACATAAGCATGTAATGTATGATCTTTTCCTTGGTATACGTTTTCACCTGGGTGATGCGTGTTACCACGTTGTCTTAATATGATATTTCCAGCAATAGCAGCTTGTCCACCAAATATCTTAACGCCTAAACGTTTAGATTCTGATTCTCTACCATTCTTCGAACTACCAACTCCTTTTTTGTGAGCCATGATGTTATAGTTTTAATCCCAAAAATTGGGCATAGTTAAACTTGTTTTATTTAGATGTAAAAATTAAGCTGGTTTACCACCATCTAATTCATCTTGCCATTTCTTTAACTCATCCCACTTACCATCAGCAGCTAATTGAGCTTGTGCTGGCCAAGTGTCGGTTACGTGGTTTCCACGAACACCTGCAATGATTTCAGAAATTTTTGCTGCATCAGTTTTTGCTAATTCAGCAAAAGTTGAGATTCCTGCTTCTACTAATACAGATGCAATTTTAGGTCCAATACCTTCAACTTTCTTTAAATCATCAGCTTTACCTGTTGCTTTTTTAGCAGCTGGTTTTACAGCAACTTTTTCAGCTTCTACCTTTGGTGCAGCAACTTTCGCTTCTACTTTTTTAACTTCTTTTTTAGGAGCAGCTTTTTCAGCTTTTTTAGCTGGCTTAGCTCCTGAAGCTACAATGCTTTCTATTACGATTTCAGTTAAAGATTGTCTGTGTCCATTTTTAACACGGTAACCTTTTCTTCTTTTCTTTTTGAAAACAATAACTTTATCACCTTTAAGGTGCTTTAAGACTTTTGCACTTACCTGTGCTCCATCTATAGCTGGGGCGCCTACAGTAATGTTAGAACCATCTGCAAGTAAAAGAACATTATCGAAAGATACTTTCTTTCCTTCTTCTGTTGCTAAACGGTTAACAAAAACTTTCTGGTCTTTTTCAACTTTAAATTGATGCCCTGCTATCTCTACAATTGCGTACATAGCGTAACGTTTTTATTAATTAATTTATATAAAATAATCTCATTTTCCTTAGAAAACGGATGCAAATATACTTCTAATTAATTAATCTGCAAACGTTTTATTCATTTTGGGGCATTTTTCTGCTCTTTTTAAAAAATTGTATAAATATCAAATCGCTAATTTACAGTATTAGAAAACTAAAAAAGTAAGATTAGAATCTATCTTTACTAGGTTAAATTAAAACATGCAATGATGCAAGGAGTTGATATTTGTTTATATCTAAATTAGTGCTAATCTATAATTCACACACTTAAAACTAATTTTTGGTTAATACACCTTTTGATTTCTTAAAAATGATACCACTTTTTTATAATTTGTTGTTAATTTTTAAGATAACAGTCTTTAAAAACTACATCTATTGTTATTTTTGTTAAAATGTTGTAACAAATGTTTACAAAAAACTACTAATCCTTATAATCAGAATTTTTAAATAAAAAAAACATGAAAAAAAGTTTATTCTCATTAACTGCTTTGTTACTAGCTGGACTATCGGCTAATGCACAAGAAGTTAAATTCGAAGAGTATGATTTAGATAACGGAATGCACGTTATCTTACATCAAGACAATTCCGCACCTGTTGTTACAACCGCTGTGATGTATCACGTTGGTGCTAAAGACGAAAACCCAGAACGCACAGGTATGGCTCACTTTTTTGAGCACCTTTTATTTGAAGGTACACAAAACATTGAACGCGGTGAATGGTTTAAAATAGTAACTTCTAATGGTGGAAGTAATAATGCAAACACCACTGACGACCGTACTTATTACTACGAAATTTTTCCATCTAATAGCTTAGAATTAGGATTATGGATGGAATCTGAGCGTTTAATGCATCCTATAATTAACCAAATTGGTGTTGACACTCAAAATGAAGTTGTAAAAGAAGAAAAGCGTCTACGAGTAGATAATGCACCTTATGGAAAATTTATTGAAAATGTAAAACTTAACATGTTTAAAAAGCACCCTTATAAAGGGACTACAATTGGTAAAATGAAACATCTTGATGCTGCAACTTTAGAAGAGTTTCAAGCATTCAACAAAAAATTCTACGTACCAAACAATGCTGTCTTAGTAGTTGCTGGAGATATTGACATTCCTGCAACAAAAAAAATGGTTCAAGATTATTTTGGGCCAATCCCAAGAGGTGCAGATATTGTACGTGACTTTCCTAAAGAAGATCCTATTACAGCATCAATAAAGGCAAAAGCATACGATTCAAATATCCAAATTCCAGCTATAATGGCAGCATATAGAACGCCTGCTATGACCGAAAGAGATGCTTACGTTTTAGATATGCTTTCTAGCTACTTAAGTGATGGTAAGACTTCTAAGCTATATAAAAAGATGGTAGATGATGAAAAAATGGCTTTACAAGTTGGAGCTATTAATCAAAGTCAAGAAGATTACGGAACATATATTTTATTTGGACTTCCTTTAGGTGATGTTTCATTAGACGACTTATTAGCTGGTATTGACGAAGAGCTTGTTAAGGCTCAAAACACATTAATGTCTGAAAGAGATTACCAAAAACTTCAAAACAAATTCGAAAATCGTTTTGTAAGTTCTAATTCAAGTGTTTCTGGTATTGCAAATTCTTTAGCACGTTATTACATGTTATTTGATGATGTAAATTTAATTAATAACGAAATTAATATTTACAGATCAATAACAAGAGAAGAAATTCAAGCTGTTGCTAAAAAATACTTAAACCCTAGTCAAAGATTAGTATTAGAGTATTTACCAGAATCTAAAGAAGAAAAATAACAATTAGAAACAAATAAAATGAGAACAAAAATAACAGCATATATAGCCTTGTTTTTATTATCAATTGGTGCTACTGCACAAATTGATAGATCTAAACAACCATTACCAGGTCCAGCTCCAGATATTACATTAGAAGTACCTGGAGAATTTGAATTAAAAAACGGACTTAAAGTCTTAGTTGTAGAAAACCATAAATTACCTCGTGTTTCCTATTCATTAAGAATAGACAACCAACCATCTGTTGATGGAAATATTGCAGGAGTAACAGATTTACTGGGTGCCATGTTAGGTAACGGTACAACATCTATATCTAAAGATGCCTTTAATGAAGAAATTGATTTTCTTGGAGCAAGAGTAAGCTTTGGATCTAGTAGTGCTTTTGGAAGTGCTTTAACTAAATATTCTGAACGTATTTTAGAATTAATGGCAGATGCAGCAATGAATCCGCTATTAACAGAAGAAGAGTTTCAAAAAGAAAAAGAAAAAGCTATTGAAGGCATTAAGTCTAGCGCAAAAAGTGTAGACGCAGTTGCTGGACGTGTAGGAAGCGCATTATCTTATGGTAAAGGTCATCCATATGGCGAGTTTGTAACCGAAGAAACTTTAAATAATATTACATTAAATAATGTACGTGCTTACTACCAGAAAAATTTCAACCCTAACAAGGCTTATTTAGTAGTTGTTGGTGATGTTGATTTTAAAACGGTTGAAAAGCAAGTCAAAAAATATTTCAAAAAGTGGGACAAAGGTATAGATGTTACAAAATCAATGCCTGAGGTTTATAAAAATGTAAACGCTACCGAAATTAATTTTATTGACATGCCTAATGCTGTACAATCAAACATTTCTATTACAAGTAACGTAAAACTTAAAATGGAAGATCCAGATTACCATTCTGTTTTAATAGCTAATAAAATATTAGGTGGTGGTTTTAACTCTTACCTAAACATGAATTTACGTGAAGCTAATGGATGGACTTATGGTGCGCGTTCTAGCGTAGGAGCAAACCGTTATGGTGTTTCTAGATTTAGCACAAGTACAGCTGTAAGAAACACAGTTACCGATAGTGCAGTTGTAGAATCTTTAAAAGAAATCAAACGTATTAAAACAGAACCGATCTCTAATGAAGATTTAGTAAATGCAAAAGCAAAATACGTTGGTGATTTTGTATTAGCACTTGAGCGTCCTCAAACAATTGCTAACTATGCTTTAAATATTAAATTAAACAATTTACCTAAAGATTTTTATACTACATATCTTAAAAAAATCAATGCAGTAAATGCAGAAGATGTTAACCGTGTAGCAAACAAATACTTTACAAGTGAAAACGCAAGAGTTGTTATTGTAGGTAAAGGAAGTGAGGTAATTTCTGCTTTAGAAAAAACAGGTTTACCAATTAAATACTACGATAAGTATGCTACTGCTACAGAAAAGCCAGAATATGAAATCGAAATGGCTGCAGATGTAAATGTACAAAAAGTATTAAATGCATACATCACTGCAATTGGTGGTAGAGCGAATTTAGAGAAAATAAATTCTGTTTTTATTACTGCTGAAGCAGAGTTACAGCCAGGAATGATGATGAATTTAGAGATGAAAAAAACAATCAAAAACCAAATGTCTCAAGAAATAAAAGCAATGGGACAAACTGTAATGAAATCTGTTATAGATGGAAATGGTGGTTATATGGTTATGCAAGGACAACGTAAAGATATGAGTGACGAAGAATTGAAAAAATCTCAGTCAGAAACATCTCCTTTTCCAGAAGTTAACTATCTAAATGGTGGTGCAACTTTAGAAAAGATAGAAAACGTAGATGGTGAAAACGCTTATAAAATTAATGTTGGAAAAGGCAAATCACTTTACTACAGCGTAGAAACTGGATTAAAAATCAAGGAAGTAGAAGCTAATCCTCAAGGCTCTTCTTCAACGTTTTTAAATGACTATAAAGAAGTTGGTGGTGTTAAGTTTCCGTTTAAGATATCTCAAACAATGGGACCTCGTAAATTTGATTTTTTAGTTAAAGAAATTAAAGTAAATGAAGGCGTTTCAGACTCAGACTTTGACTAATTAAAGTCTTCATAAATCAAAAAAAAAACCGAAGCTTAAACGCTTCGGTTTTTTTTTGATTTTCTGTTAGCCAAATACACACCTAACAAAATCACTAAGGTACCTAAACCTTGTGTCCAACTAAAAGTTTCGCCATCTAAAACACCCCAACCTAATGCTACAATTGGCATAATATAAGTCACAGATGACGCAAAAACTGGTGTAGAGATTTGTACTAATTTAAAAAACAAAACCTTAGCCATAGCGGTACCAAAAAGCGATAAAACAGCAACATAAATAACCGAAACCACAAAAGTTGAAGTATTAAAATTTTGAACAGTAAAAAAATCGGTAAACAAAAGCACAATAAAAGCCGGAATAATAATAGGTACATAATTACCTACTGCAATAGTAAGCGGTTTTACATCTTGTAAATAACGCTTTACAATATTGACGTTGGCAGCATACATTAATGTAGACGCAATAATAAAACCAGCAAACCAATAATTTTGATCAGGATTAAGAGCTGCACCTTTTAAAATTAAAATTGCAGTCCCAATAAACCCAATAATAACACCTAACATTTGTCGCTTTGAAGACGTAATTTTAAAAACAGCTAGACCCATTAAAACGGTGTTAAGTGGTACTAAAGAGTTTAAAACCGACACAACAGCGCTATCAATTTCGGTTTCTGCAATTGCAAAGAAAAATGCAGGAATAAAAGAACCTAATATACCCGAAATGACAATCCATTTCCAATCCTTTTTTTTAATAGTTTTAATAGTATTAAACCCAACTAATAATAAAAAAAAACCTGTTAAAACGGTACGTAAAGCACCTAATTGATAAGATGTTAAACCGACTAAACCTTTTTTAATTAAGATAAAAGACGTGCCCCAAATAAGAGATAAAACAAGTAAGTATACCCATTTTATAGATGTATTGTTTTGCATTGTATAAGTTTACATTACAAAAATGACATAATAAATACAATAAAGCACAATATTTGTTAGTTTTGTAATCTATTAATACATAATTAAATACTATTAAAAATGAAATCAATACAAAAAATAGTAATGCTAGCTTTACTAACTGTTTTTACATTTAATTGTAAAAACGAAGTAACTCCAGAAATAAAAACTATACAAAATACCACAGAAACAACTACAACAGAGGTTGCTAAATTAGATCCAAATGCTAAGTATGCAAAAGCCGAATTTAAAATTGAAGGAATGACCTGTGCAATGGGTTGTGCAAAGACAATCGAGAAAAAAATGGCTAAAATGGAAGGTGTAAAATCTGCAACAGTAGATTTTGACAAGCAATTAGCAATGGTAGAATATGACGAAGCTAAAGTAACAACTACAAGTTTAGAAAATACTGTAACTAGTGTTGCAGACATCTATAAAGTAAAAAACATGCATAATGTAGATAAGTTTTCTAAAAAAGAATGTGCTTTAGATTGCAAAAAAGATTGTTGTAAAAACAAAACTGAAGCAGAAAAAACAGCTTGTACTAAAGACTGTAAAAAAGCATGTTGTACAGATACTAAAAAAGCTTAGTTACATAACTTAAATAACATTAAAAAAGCTTCGAAAAATCGAGGCTTTTTTTTTTAACCTAAACGGTAAACAGGAACAAAAGTTCCTCTTATCATTCCAAAACAGCACAAAATAACTTATATTGTTCCTCATATAATAAGTTGTGTTTCATACCGAAAAAAGCCAGCCGCACAAATAGCACATTTGTTTTTTTCCTCGCAAAAGCCAACGCAATAAAAAACAAAAGAGCTATTTTTAGCCAACGCTGAACAAAGATTGAAAATAGAAAATGACAATAAAAGAATACGTAGAAATAGTAAGCAAAAGACTTCAATCTGGAATATCAAGAGAACATTCGTATAGAGGAGATTTAGAAACACTAATTAGAGAATTAGTAAAAGGAATTGAAATAACAAACGAACCTGCAAACGTAACCGATTGTGGAAACCCTGATTATGTAATAACAAAAGGAAAAATTCCTATTGGTTACATTGAGGCAAAAGATATTGGAAAAGACCTAAACAGTAAATCTTACAAAGAACAATTTGGTCGTTACAAAAAAGCACTTGACAATCTAATAATTACAGATTACATCTGGTTTCAATTCTTTCAAAACGGAGAGTTAGTTCACGAAATAAAAATTGGCGAAATTGAAAACAATTCAGTTAAACCAATTCCCGAAAATTTTTCAAAGTTTGAGAACTTAATAAAAGACTTTTCTACTCACATTGGACAAACCATTAAATCGTCAAAAAAATTGGCGGAAATGATGGCTGGCAAATCACGTTTATTACAAGATATTTTAGAACGAGCAATCACATCTGATGAAGAAACACAAGAAAATACTTCCTTAAAAGGGCAGTATGATACGTTTAAAGAAATCCTAATTCACGATTTAAAACCTAAAGATTTTGCGGACATTTACGCTCAAACTTTGGCTTATGGAATGTTTGCAGCAAGATTGCACGACCCAACTTTAGACGATTTTAGCCGACAAGAAGCATCGGAATTAATACCGAAATCAAATCCTTTTTTACGTAAACTTTTTGGATATATCGCTGGACCAGATATTGACGAAAGAATTGTAACTGTAGTTGACAACCTTGCAGAAGTTTTTAGAGCTACAAATGTTGAGCAACTTTTAAAGAATTTTGGAAAGGCAACTCAAATGCACGACCCAATAATTCATTTCTATGAAACTTTTCTGGCAGAATACGACCCAAAATTACGTAAAGCAAGAGGTGTTTGGTACACGCCAGAACCTGTTGTAAATTTTATTGTTCGTGCAGTAGATGATATTTTAAAAACGGAATTTGATTTACCACAAGGTTTAGCAGATAC
>JALZUT010000061.1 GCA_023300575.1 Olleya sp. | reverse complement strand
TCGGTGTTTTGTGCTTCTGCAGTACTACCAATACAATGGTTATTAGTCATGACATTTCCGTCACATCCTAAAAGCCATCCTGTACAAAGTCCGCCTCCTCCAATAAGTAACCTACAAACAGCTTCAGATTTCCTTCCTATTTCTGTACCATCATAACATACAATGGCTTCTCTATCATCAGCACTACAAACAGTTTCAAAGTTAGAATCTATACTTTGAAATGCTTGATTTATTTTATCCATACTATGACCATATGCTACAGTATCAATATCAAATCCGTAATGAGAGCTATTGCCTTGTGCACTGTAAAGTTCTACAATAATACTATCACTCCAAAGTGTAGTGGACCAAAAGTTATTTATCATTTGGTTTTGTGTATTAATTATTTTTCCTTGATTTGAATAGATGTATTCATCTGAAGAATTTAAGCTTCTTACTTTAACATAATCACCAGGGCTTAAATCAAAATTAGTAAAGTGTACTTTAACGTATCCAGAACCTTCAGATCTAAATTCTTTTTCATAAACTAGACCTGTATTACCAGAAATATAATCTTGATTAGATGATATGTTTACTGCAAATTCGTTTGCAATTTGTATTTTTTGAGAAAAACTAGATGTAAAGTTTAAAAGTAATACTAAGATTATTAGTTTTAGGGATAATTTCATAGTTTAATTTTTTTTAATCAAATATAAGTTTAAATATACAATATTTAAAATTATACGTTTAAAACTATTAATAAATCATATTTTTTTTAAGTTTTATAAATATGTGCTTGAAATACGTAACAATATTTTAATTTTGTTTACTTATAGGTAATCTTATTAACTTTACCTTATTGTATAATCTTTAACTATGGGACTAGACATTATTATTTTTATTGGCGCAATTCTTTTCGGGATTTTTGTGTATTGGACAGAATCCAAAAGTAATGGCTTGTATCGTTTTTTTAATAAAATATTTAATAGTAAAGAATTACAATTGAAACCAAATAATAAAAAAGGTTTTATTTATAAACAAGAATTTTTACCTAGATTAGTCTATATAGCAGTAGTATTTATGATAATTGGTTTAATTATCCAATTTTTAACACCAATAGCAATTTTTTCTAATTACTATGGTGTTTCGGGATTTGCATCAGCAATTTTTGGGACTTTAATTGGGACTTATTTAGCAAATTTTGTTCTTAAATCGGGTGAAGTTATAGAAGAACAAACAGATTCTTTAGAAGATGTAGTTAAAGATGGATTAAATAAAGGAAAAGAGTTTTTTGAAGACTTAAAAAACAAGGATACTAAAGTAGTTAAAAAGGCTAAAACAGATATAAAAACTTCTACAACCCCAACTACCAAAGAAGCACCAAAACCACAAGATAAAAGTGCAAGAGATAGACTTAAAGATAAAGGATTGATGTAATATCTAGTATTATGCAAAAAGTATTTGTTATATAATAAGTCATCAGTCACTAAACAACTAAAACCATGATAAAAAATTACTGGAATAAAGGAGGTAAGCAAAAAATAATTATCATTATTTTGTCTTTAATAGTTATAGGATTATTATTCTTTTTACGTGACGATTACCAGCCTGCATTACTGTTTTTAAGAAAATATATTTTTGTAATTTTATTAAGTGGGTTAATTTTGTTTTTTGGTTTAAGAAGTTTTCGTAAATCATCTTCAACAGGAAAACGATTAGGGATTTTAGCGCTGCTATTAGTCTTTTTTGGTGCATTATATTATATAGGATGGCAACAAAAAATGTATGATTACATGAAGACTTATAACGTTTTTAACGACTTGAATAAAGTTGAAATAGGCGAGTTGCCATTAACACAAAACGAGCGTATTCAACCACTTCGTAATATTTTTTCTATGGCTAATGAAAGTGTTGGAGAGACCAAAGATGTGTCTTTACCACACTTAGTTAGAATTGAAAACGAAAACAAATGGACTATGGCTATTCAGCCAACAGAGAAGTATGTTTGGCAAGGAATGAGTGATAATACGGAAGAAGTATTTGCTGTATCTAGTACCACACCTTTTCCTCGTTTTTCTAATGAAAACCGAATTCCGGTCACATTTTCTATTGGCGAATCTTTAAAGTTTAGTCGTAATACTTACAACGCAGTAGTGCAACGTTTTAATCCTTGGATGCTTCTTAATTATGAGCCAAGTGATACCTTTTACATGAAAGATGATAATGGCCAATGGGTAGAAGTTGTAAGTTTAATTAAATGGAAAGGCTTTTTCTTTCCTTATCCAACTTTTGGAGGTGTAATGGTAGTAGAGAACGGTGAACACCATTTTAATGACTATTTAGAGCGTATTACAATAGGAAAAGGAACTTTTGTCGCTCCAGAAGAAACGAAAAATCACCCCTATTTAACTAAACAAAATACATTGTCAGAAAAAGTATCACGTCTTCAAGCAGAATCATTAAAATTTTTAGGTGGTTTTTCAGATCCTTTACCTTGGAATATGAAAACAGCAGTAAAAATTCCTGACATGCCAAAAGATCAAAACCAACAACCATTTGTAACAGATTTTAATTTTTCGGATACAAAAACAGATACCTATAGTGGTTTATACCATTGGTTTGGTTTAGAGCCAGTAGGCGATGAGCGTACTAGTTTGACTTTTAGTGTGTTTGTGCCTGCAGACGGTACAGATAAGTTATATTACTATGATCATGCTTCTAAAAAAGAGGGATATGCTGGTGTTACAGCCATGCCATTAAAAGTAAAAGAATCTAAAAAAGAATACGATTGGTCTGCAAACACACCTGTAGAATTTAGACCTTATATAAAAAAAATAGCAGGTAGAAAACGTCTGTTTTTTCTTGGTACTATTTCTGCTATTAGCGAAACTAATGCAGGACAATTTGATGGATCTGCTACTCCAGATTTAGCTTTAATAGATAGCGAATACAGAGACGTTGTATGGATTGATGCAAAACACCCAAGTCAATGGGAAAAATCTGTTTATGATCAACTTAATGAAGCTTGGAGATCAAGTGAAGGCATAGAAGAATATTTTGTTGAAGATGATAAAGCGGTTGAAGCCATAATGAAAGATTTAAACGAGCAATATATAGAAATTGATGCTTTAGATTCTGTTAATATAACGGATAAAACCGCACAACTTAAAAAGTTACAGCGTCAAGTAGATTCTATTAAAAAGAAGCGTGAAGATGATAAATTAATAGAACTACAACGTCAAATAGATTCTTTAAAAGGCTTATAATTATAATAAAATATACAAAAAAATCACTAAAGTTAACTTTAGTGATTTTTTTG
>JALZUT010000060.1 GCA_023300575.1 Olleya sp. | reverse complement strand
AATAATACAGGGTTTAAAAGCTTCACTTTTAAAGACTATCTAGAGTTTGAAGGTGGTTTTGGTAAACTATTAAATGATGCAAGCAGCTATTTTGGTTTATATAATAGCGATTTTGCACAATTTTTAAATAACCAAGACTACAAAGCTAGCACAACCCAATTTGGCGCTTTAAACATAAGACAAACGCTAAATGATGCAACAGATATTAGCGGTTACATCATTGTAAATAATGAAAGCAACCAAACAGAAGCTAACACAACCAATAATTACCAAAATATTGCCACACCATTTACAGAACAAAGAAACTCTAGTAATAACCTAAATAACTTTTTTACCATAGGTAAAATAACTTTGGAGTATAATCCAACACCCAAAGAAGATTTGGCTTATAATAGCTTTGTAAAGCTAACTAATAATAACAGTAATGGTTTATTAAACACACAAAGTAACAACCAAAATAATAGTATAAATACACTTACAGATAGTTATGGTTTAAACCTAAAACAAAACCTAAGTTATAGCAGAAAATTATCTAAAAACCACACAGCAACTTTAGAAGCGACTTACAGTTACCAAAACGACCAACCTATTACCAATTGGATTACCAATCAACAAATATTACAAGGTTTAATACCACTTCAAACAGATATAAACTTCAATATTTTACAAACCAAAATAGTAAAATCGCACAATGCAAATGTTATAGTTAAGGATTATTGGGTACTTAATAATTTTAATCATCTATACAGCAGTTTGGGTGTTAATACAGCATTTAGTAGTTTTAATAACACAGATTTACAACAACTTAGTGATGGTTCAATAAACAACTTTGCTGCTTCAGGTTTTAATAATAATGTTGACTATAATTTTACAGATACGTTTATAGGTTTAGAGTACAAATTCCAAGTAGGTATTACAACGTTTAAACCTGCTGCATATTTTCATTTTTATAACTGGCAAGTTCAAGAATTTGACAACAGCATTAATAAAAGCAAAGTACTTGTTTTACCACAATTTATAACCAAGATAGAGTTTAATAATTCAAAAAAAATAAATATTAAATACAAGTTAAATGCTAGTTTTCCAAGTATAAATAGATTGGCTAATAACTTTATTCTAAATAGTTTTAATAGCGTATTTAAAGGCGATGCGACATTAGACAACACCTTATACCATACTGCTAGTGTTAATTATTATAAATTTAGCTTATTTAAAGGCTTAAATTATAATCTAAATGCAAACTATAACAGACGTGTTAAGAGCTATAAAAGCGTGACGCAATTACAAGGTATCGAGCAGTTTAGCTCACCAATATTATTTGACCAACCAGAACAAAATGTAACGTTAAGTGGTCGTGTTTCTAAAAAAATAAAGAAGTTAAAGTTTAACTATAACACACGTTTTAGTTATAATGATTTTTTTCAAATTATTAACCAAAACACTAATTTAAACATCTCTAAAAGTTTACAAAACACAGTTAGTTTAGAAACTTCTTTTAAAAACCATCCCAATATAGAAGTTGGTTATACCCATGAAACCAGTAATTACAAAGCAAGAAGTAACACAACAACGTTTTTAAATACCAGTTTTTTTACCGATTTAGAATATGATTTTTTAAACGATTTTATTTTTAAAGCAGATTATAGCTTAGACACTTTTAATAACAAAACCACAAATAACAGCAACCAATTTGACAATGCTAACACGTCGTTATTTTATCAAAAAGAAGACAGTCCTTGGTCTTTTGAAGTAGCAGTAACTAACCTTTTTGATGTTAAATTTAGACAAACTAATAGCTTTAGTGATTTTTTAATCCAGGATAGTAAAACGTTTGTTTTGCCTAGGATCGTTTTATTGAAGTTAGCTTATAAATTGTAGTGTTTTTTTAATTAATTCTAATCCTACAAGGTTTTTAAAACCGTACAGGTATCTATTAACACTATTTGTGTTTTCCTTGAACAAGCCCATAATAGTTTTATTTATTGGTCAAAAACACCAATAAAGGCTATTCTACAAATAAGACTTAAACTGCTTCAATTTACCACTTTTCTCTCTTTTTAAAACAATCTCTTGTTCAAAAAATAGTTTTAGATCAGGTTCTAAATACCTGTCTACTGCTTGTTGTACAGCTTCTTTTTGAGTAATAGATAAGCTTTTATTTGCAACATAACTAATCCTAAAGGTATCCAATTCTAATTGCTCGATAACAAACTCTTTAACGTTAGCATCTTTAGTAATAACAGCTTTGGTTACGTAGTAAAAGGTAAGACCAGCAGCAATTTTACCAGAAGGAAGTGTTATTAAATCACTTGTTCTTCCAGTTAAAGATTCTAAAATTGGATGTTGTAAGGTGCTTTTTGTAGACAGACTACCTAAATCACCAAGCTGGTATCTAATAAAAGGATGTGCTCTGTTATATAAATCGGTAATTACAATTTTACCTGTTGTACCATGTGGTAGAGGTTGGTTGTTGTCGTCTAAAATTTCGACATATAAATGATTGCTGTTAACCAACCAATCGTCATTTTTATTTTGGAATGCTATCAAACCTAACTCAGCAGCTCCATATTCGTTAACAACAGGTATTCCAAACTGTTTTTCAAGCAGTGTTTTATCGTCATCAAATAACATTTCTGAGGTGACAATACAAACCTCTAATGTTGGACAAACGGTTTTTAAAGTTATATTTTTTAGCTCTAAAAACTTCGCAAATTGCACTATTACACTAGTATAACCGTTAATGTAATTAAATTTGGTACGCTTAAATTTACGTAATACTTTTTCTAAAGCGTTATCACTTAAATCAAATATCGAAAACCGATATCTATTACCTAACCAATCCTTAAAACGTTCTTTAAAATACCCTTTTGTATCTAACGGAATGCCATAAAAACGTGCTTGTTTAGATATGTTTAAATCAATATTAAACCAACCATAACGTTGCATAAAAGTAGCCCAAGTTATGGCATGTGCAAAGTTGTCTTTAGCAAAAATAAAAGGCGTTCCAGAAGAGCCAGAGGTTTTGTTGATGTAAACCGTTTTAGAATTAAATTTATCCGACAATCTACCTTCTAACGGTTGTTGCAAATCTGTTTTACTTAAAACAGGAAGGTCGTTCCAGTTATTAGTGTTAATGCCTTCACATAAATCTTTATAAAACGGAGTATGCTCTAGATGCAACTCTACAATGGCACGTAACTGCTTGCTTAAATAATTGCTGTACTGCTCTGAAGACAGATTTTTAACAACAGCTAAGGTCTTTTTGGCTTCATTTAAAGGGAAACCTTTTAAGCGTAAAGAGAGGTCAAATAATTTCAACTATATTTTTTTTGAAAAGTATAACAAAAATAAGCAAATTTAGTCCCTTCGGATAATTATAAGAAGTTAAGGTTAATTTTGCTTTTAAAAATTAAAATTCTGAAGGGTTTTTTGATTCAAAATACTATTTTTGTGCAAACAACTACTACACAATGAATATTTTAATATTAGGTTCTGGAGGAAGAGAACACACTATAGCTTGGAAGTTAAAACAAAGTCCAAAATGTGAGACGCTTTTTGTAGCTCCAGGAAATTCAGGTACAGCTCTAATTGCGAAAAATTTACCAATTGGTGTTACCGATTTTAAAGCCATTAAAGACGTGGTTTTAACTAACCATATTAATATGGTTGTGGTTGGACCAGAAGACCCTTTGGTATCAGGTATTCATGATTTTTTCTTGGCTGATGAGGGACTTAAAAATGTTGCAGTTATTGGACCTCAAAAAGCTGCAGCAACATTAGAAGGCAGTAAAGAATTTGCTAAAGAGTTTTTATACAGACATAACATTCCGACAGCTGCTTACCAAAGTTTTAATGTAGAAACAGTAGAAAAAGGATACGCATTTTTAGAGACTTTAAATCCGCCTTACGTTTTAAAAGCAGACGGGTTAGCAGCAGGAAAAGGGGTTGTGATTTTAGAAGATTTAGATGAAGCTAAAACAGAACTAAAAAGTATGCTTGTCGGTGCTAAATTTGGAGTAGCAAGTACTAAAGTTGTTATTGAAGAGTTTTTAGACGGTATAGAATTAAGTTGTTTTGTATTAACCGATGGTAAAAACTATAAAGTATTACCAACTGCTAAAGACTATAAGCGTATTGGAGAAGATGATACAGGTTTAAATACTGGCGGAATGGGAGCAATCTCTCCTGTGCCTTTTGCAAGTCAAGCTTTTTTAGATAAAGTAGAGGCACAAGTTATTAAACCAACAATAGACGGTTTACAAAAAGATAATTTACCATACAAAGGATTTGTGTTTATCGGACTAATAAAAGTAGGTGACGCTCCTAAAGTAATAGAATATAACGTACGTTTAGGAGATCCAGAAACCGAAGTGGTTTTACCAAGACTTAAAAATGATTTAGTAGATGTTTTTGAAGCTGTAGCTAATCAAACTTTAGATCAAATAGAAATAGAAATAGATACTCGTGCAGCAGCAACAGTTATGTTAGTATCTGGTGGTTATCCTGAAGCTTATCAAAAAGGTAAAGTCATTACTGGTGTTGATACTGTTGAAGACTCAATAGTATTTCATGCTGGAGCACAAGAAAAAGACGGTAAAATAGTAACTTCTGGTGGACGTGTTATGGCTGTTACAAGTTATGGTAAAACCTATAAAGAAGCCATAAAAAAATCTTACCAAAATATAGAAAAACTACATTTTGATAAGATGAATTATCGTAAGGATATAGGGTTTGACCTTTAAATCTTATAAATAAGAGTGAGAGGAAATACTTTTATCTTCTTCGTTATTAGCAGCGTGTTCTTTTAATTGTAACATCCAATAAACAAAGGCAACTAAACAAATAATGCTGAATATCCAAGACATAATGTTTGCAGACCACCAGTTTTCTAATTCTAATGCTCTTAAAGCATCAAAAGGCGCAAATAATACGTTTACAAATAAGTTTTCTATTGCTCCAAATAAATCTTTCATTTTAATGTTTTTTTATTATTTTACTTAGGATAAAATGTGTTCGCTAATAAAATTAATTATATCCATTAACTTTTTACAAAGCTCGGATCATAATAATATAATAGTATATTTATAGTACAAAAATACAAAAAGAGTTAATGATTACAACTATTTTTAGCAAATCCAAACCAATTAATTTTTTAATTGTTTTTAGCATTACGCTTATTGCTTTTGTTGTGTTACTCATTAAAGCCCCAAATACTTCAGTTTCTGCTGCACCTGCAATAGCAAAATTAGGTATGTTTTTACTCGTTTTTATTTCTGTTTTAATTCTTAGTTTTATTGTAGTTAAAAACTCTTTATCACAACAAAACAACTATGAAATCTTAATATTTGCATTTTTTTTACTTGCTATTCCGCAAAGCTTTTTAGAATATAAAATAATCGTGTCTAACTTTTTTGTGCTATTAGCTTTACGACGTCTTTTAAGTACTAAATCTAAAAAAGAAAGTATTAAAAAACTATTTGATAGTGGGTTTTTAATTGGCGTTGCCACACTATTTTATTTTTGGGCGATTTTAATTTTTCCGTTAATATTTATTGCGCTTTTATTGTTTTCTGAAACTAAAGCAAAATTATACTTAGTTCCTTTTATTGGCTTAACTACAGTTGCTGTTTTAAGCATTTGCACCTCTATAATTATTAATAACAATTATTTAACGTATTTAAATATAGAGCCAGCAATAAATTTTGACTTTAGTTCATACAATTCATTGCAATTTATAGGCTCAATAACCATGTTGTTGTCTTTTGGTTTGTGGTCTTCTTTATTTTTTTTAAGAGATATTAATAAGAAAACACACAGTTACAGACCGTCTTATAAGGTTTTATTTATAACCTGTATGTTAGCTTTTACAATAGTAATAGTGGCGCCAAATAAAAACGGAAGTGAATTTTTATTTCTTTTTGCGCCTTTAGCTATAATCATTACTAATTATGTAGAAACTATAGAAGAAAAATGGTTTAAAGAAGTCTTTTTAGGTTTACTAGTTGTAATACCAATTATACTTTTAGTGTTGTAGTTTTTTACCAAAAGCTAAATCTCCTGCATCACCAAGTCCAGGTACAATATAACCTTTATTGTTTAAGGTTTTATCAATTGCAGCAATCCATAAATTAGTGTCTTCTGGCACGTTTTTTTCTAAAAAATCAACACCATCTTGTGCACCAATTACAGCCATAATATGAATATTTTTAGGTGTTCCAAAAGGCATTAAAGCGTTGTAAGTTGCCACTAAAGATTGTCCAGTTGCCAACATTGGATCTGCTAGTATTAGTGTTTTACCAGTCAAATCTGGACAAGCAAGATACTCGACCACAATTTCAAAAGATTCTGGACTTTCTAAATGGTGTCTTTAAGCAGATATAAAAGCGTTTTCTGACTTATCAAAATAGTTAAGCAAGCCATTATGCAATGGGACACCAGCTCTTAAAACCGAACATAAAACCACGTCATTTATTGGTAATTCACTTTTAATAGTAGCTAATGGCGTCGTAATTGTTTTGGTTTCAAAATCTAAAGACTTACTCATTTCATAACCCAAAATTTCACCAATACGTTCAATATTTCGTCTAAAACGCATGCTGTCTTTTTGTATAGAAACGTCTCTAATTTCAGCAATAAACTGATTTAAAATTGAATTATTTTTGGATAAATTATGAGTTTTCATAGTCAATGTGGTACTTTGTTTAGTAAAGTTAGTCTAATACCAGTTACATTTTAAAGTAATTTCAAATTGTAAATGGGATAACATTTAAAACGTTAAAATATAGTGCATTAAATTTCATTTTAAATTATGTAATTTTACACTTTAAAAGACAACACTATGTTTACAACAAAAGCCAATAAAATATTTCAGGATGTAATAGCAAAATACCACATTGTTAATACTGTAGACCAAACATTTACTAATATTTACGATAAAAGCACACACTTGTTAGAACATTTATTATACAGAAAATGTTGGATAGATACTGTACAGTGGCATTATGAAGATATTATTAGAGATCCTCAAATAGATCCAGTTGCAGCCTTGACTTTGAAGCGCAAAATTGATGCATCAAACCAAGACAGAACAGATATGGTAGAATATATTGACAGTTATTTTTTAGCTCAATATAAAGAGGTTTCTTCTAAATCTGACGCAACTATTAATACAGAAAGTCCTGCTTGGGGAGTTGACAGATTATCTATTTTAGCACTTAAAGTGTACCACATGGAAGAGGAAGCAACACGTAAAGATGCAACTGATGATCATAGAGCAGCTTGCCAGAAAAAATTTGACATTTTATTAGAACAACGTGTAGATTTATCTACAGCAATAGACACGTTATTAGAAGATATAAGTAAAGGAGATAAGTATATGAAAGTGTACAAACAAATGAAAATGTATAACGACGACGAACTTAATCCTGTACTTAGAGGACAAAAATAAATTTAACTATTTTGAAATTCCTTTCCTTTTTAAGGAAAGGTGGATTTCAATTTTTCTAAAATTGAAAGACGGAAAGGTTTGACACACACACCAAAACACATCTTAGTAATTCGTCTCTCTGCAATGGGTGACGTTGCTATGACTGTCCCTGTTTTACAAGCTTTTACCACTCAATATCCAGAAGTTAAACTTACGGTTTTAACACGTCCATTTTTTGCTCCTTTTTTTAGAGATTTAAAAAATGTCTCAGTGTTTTCTATTGACTTAGACAAAACACATAAAGGTATTTTAGGTCTTTTTAGGTTATCTAGAACATTAAAAAAACTAAATATTGATGCTGTAGCAGATTTACATAATGTTTTAAGAACCAATGTTTTAAAGTTTTATTTCTTCGAAAAAACATACAAACAAATTAATAAAGGTCGAAAAGAAAAGAAAGCCTTAATTACAGGTGAGATTTTTGAACCTTTAAAAAGCACGCACCAACGCTATGCTGAGGTATTTGAAAGATTAGGTTTTAAAATAGAACTTAAAAAC
>JALZUT010000059.1 GCA_023300575.1 Olleya sp. | reverse complement strand
ATATTAAAATATAAGGTGTTATCAAATTGTAATTGCGTGTCCTCAATTGTGATTTTTCCTTTAATAATTTCGTTATTCGGAATTGTAAATATTGTTTTAATTTCATTATTTAATGTAACAGATGTCTTAGATAATAAGTTGTCATTATTATAAAGTGAAACCGGTAAATTACCAATTGCATCTCCATTGTTTTTTAAACTAACAGTTAATTCTAAATTAGCTGCAGTTTGTTTAGTAACATATAAACTATCAATTGTGATATTGTTTTTAATTACAGGCTCTAACTTAACTAAGCTTAAAGTGATACTTGAATCTTTTTTTGTTTTAAAATTAACGTCTTTTTGCTGAAAATCTGATACGAAAACTAAATTTTTTACAGTGCTTTTATTACTAGAAAATAGCTTCTTGGCTTTTAATAAAGCAGCATCGTATGACAATTGATTAGATGCATAATCTAATTGCAATAATTCGTTTTTAATGGCTTTTATAGTAGTGTTTCTATAACTGTCGTTATTGGTTATTAAAGACAGAGTTTCGGTTTCTGGAACAGCTTCAATTAATTCATTAATTGCACGTTTAAGTAATTCGCCTTTTTCACCTTTTGCCTGCATGCTAAACGAATTGTCTAGGTATACAACAGTTTCTGTCTCACTTTTAAAGGCATTCGTTTTAGAAGTAAAAGGTTGTGTAAACGCTATAATAATGGCTGCTAGTAGTAAAAGTCTGGTTAATAAGGTTAACCATTTTTTTATGGTAGAACTCTTTCTAGTCTGTAGTTGGACTTTCTTTAAAAATTCAACATTAGTAAAGTATTCCTTTTGGAATTTTCTAAGCTGAAATAAATGAACAATAATAGGAATAAGCAGTAAGAAAAGCGCGTAAAGAAGTTCTGGGTTTTTATACTGCATTTAATTTTAAAGTTTGTCAAAGATAATAATTGCTTTTATATAATCCACACATACAAATTAACATTTTAACAAAATCTTATCGTAACCTTTTTGTAACAAACTTTACTTTTACACGTCTTTTGTAAAAAGACCATTAACTTAATAACTATAAAATGAATAAAGTATTAGTATCCGTTTTTGCAGTAGGACTCTTATTAGTAGGTTGTAACAGCAGTAAAACAACAACCGATAAATTAGCAACACAAACACCAATTACAACTTCTATTGACTTGTCTAAAGTCTTAGATGATAAAGCACCAGTGGTTATTAATCCTGGACGTTTTGTAGAAGAAACAGTTACTTATAGATTACCAAGAGTTGTACAAGGCACTTATTCTGTTAGTGATTTTGGTAAATATATTGACGATTTTAAAGCGTTTAATTATAAAGGCGAAATGCTTATTACCAATAAAATTGACACTAATTCTTGGACAATAGCAGATGCTAAAAACTTAGACTACATTACGTATTATGTCAATGATACTTTTGATCAAGAAGTTACAGGAGGAATAGGAGAAGACGTCCCATTTTCTCCAGCAGGAACAAATATAGAGTCTACTAACTACGTGTTAAATCTTCATGGATTTATTGGGTATTTTGACAATTTAAAAGACAGTCAGTATAGCTTAGATGTAATTGCAGATTCTAAATTTAAGCGTACATCTGCTTTACAAGAGACTAACAAAACAGTTAGTAAAGATGGTAGTTTAACAACATCAAGCTATTTTGCACCACGTTATTTTGATATTACTGACAACCCAATGTTTTATGGTAATTTAGATGTAGAAGAGTTTCAGGTTGGAGACATTAAAATTGTATTAAGTGTGTACTCTCCAAACAAAACACACACAGCAGCACAAATAAAAGCGGTTATGGAAACCATGATGCAAGCTCAAAAAACCTATTTAGGAGAAGTAAACAGTACACCTCGATATGATATCTATTTGTATTTATCTGAAGGAAAAGCAGAGTCGCCAAAAGGGTTTGGAGCTTTAGAACACCATACGTCAACAGTAGTGGTAATGCCAGAAGCGTCTCCAGCAAATGCTTTAGCCGAAAGCATGATAGATGTTGTGTCGCATGAGTTTTTTCATATTGTAACACCTTTAAGTGTACACTCTGAAGATGTACATTATTTTGATTATAACAACCCAACATTTTCTAAGCATTTATGGATGTATGAAGGTGTAACAGAATATTTTGCTACTTTATTTCAAGTTGATCAAAGCTTAATTGAAGCAGATGAGTTTTATAGTGATATCTTAGGAAAAATACAAACTGCATCTAACATGAATGACAGTATGAGTTTTACCGAAATGAGCGAAAATGTTTTAGATGAACCTTATGCACCACAATACTATAATGTGTACATGAAAGGCGCATTAATTGGTATGTGTATTGATATTTTAATACGTGAAGAAAGTAATGGAAATAGAGGGATTTTATCCTTAATGAAAGAGTTATCTAACAAATACGGTAAAAACAAGCCATTTGAAGATGATAAGTTAATTGATGAGATAACTGCAATGACCTATCCAAGTGTTGGTGCGTTTTTAAACACACATGTTGTAGGAGGTACACCAATTGACTATTCAGAATTTTTCAAAAAAGTAGGTTTAACAATGTCTAGCGGTAAAGTTAAAACCAACTATATCCAAAATGATGGTGTTTTAATTTTTACACCTAATAGAGAAACCATGTCAATTCCTTTTAGTGAAGCTGTTAAAGACAATAGTTTCTGGACAGATAATGGTGTTTTGCCAGGTGACGTTATAAAGACAGTAGATGGTAAAGAGTTAACTATGGCTACTGCGCAAGAGGTTTTAACTGGTATGTTTATGTGGCAACCAGGAAGAGATATCAGTGTTGTTTTAGATAGAGACGGAAAAGAAGTTGTTATTAAAACTAAAACAACACAATCCTTTACAACTGGTAGTAATATAATAGAAGATACTGCTGCTACTGCTAGTCAAATTGCGACAAGAAAAGTGTGGTTAAAAGGATAACTATAAGATTAAACGTTTTGGCATAGTAGTTGAATTGTTTATATTAGAGATTGATTTACAGACAAATTAATCAAACTAAAAACTTAAAATATAAAAAAATGAAAAAATTAGTTCTATTTGTATTCGCTTTATTTGTTGGTACAGCTTCATTAATGGCACAAGATGCTAAACAAATTGAAGACTCAGATTACGTTATTTTATTAGATAGTAAAGTGTTTCATTATACTGCAGATGGAGTAGTATTACTAAAAGAAGATTTAAAACTTCATGATGGAACTGTTGTAAAAACAGATGGAACTTACGTTACAGATAAAAAATCACTAATGCTAAAAGATGGACAATGCATAGCTATGAGTGGTAAATTGTATAGAGATCAAGCAACACTTAGTAAAAAGCTAGCAAAAAAGCTGAAATAAGTAATTGTTTAAAATATATTGAAAAGCCTAATCTTTTAAGATTGGGCTTTTTTTATGCGTTAAAACGGATGGAAATTTTAATTAAATAGTTTTTCTCGCAAAGTCGCAAAGCTTACTCAAATGTCTTAGTGTAAACTCTTAAAACTTCTCAAAAACACCTAATCCAAAAAGCGCAAAATCATATTTAACTGGATCATTAGCATCTAATTTACGTAAAGCAGTATCTAGTTCTGCTAATGCTTTACCATCGTTTTGTTTGCGTTTTAATAACCCTAATTTTCTAGCCACATTGCCCGAATGCACATCTAATGGACAAGATAATTGAGCAGGTGATAGGCTAGTCCAAATACCTAAATCAACGTTAGTGTTATTAGGTCTTACCATCCAACGCAAAAACATATTAATACGCTTTGCTGCACTATTTTTAAGCGGATCACTAATGTGTTTTTGTGAACGCTGTAAGTGTTCTATTTCAAAAAAAGTAGACTTAAAATGGTGTATAGAAACTTGTAAGCTATCTTTTTGTGCGTGTTTAGCAAATATAGCTTCTAGTCCGTTGTGGTTGGTGTAAATATGCTGTAAGCCTTTTATAAAGGTTATAAAATCTAAGCCATTAAATGTTCTGTGTACAAAAGGTTCTAATTTTTCTAAATCGGAGTCTTGATGTTGCATTACAAACTCATAAGGTGCTTGGTCTAACAATTGCATCATTTTATGACAATTGTTAATAATGCTTTTACGGTTTCCCCAAGAAATGGTTGCACTTAAAAAACCAGCAATTTCTATATCTTCTTTTTTAGCGAATAAATGTGGAATCTGGATAGGGTCACTGTCAATAAAATCGGGTTTATTATAAAGTTGTACTTTACTATCTAGAAACTCTTTAAGGTCTTTTTTGTTCAAAATTATTGTATTGTAAATAAATATTGATTTTGACTGCGTTATAACACCTCTTTTTACCCCATAAACAAAGCAGCAGGAATAATCAATACGCCATTATAACACGCGTGTAATAACATAGAATATAATAAGCCAAAACGTACACGTATGTATCCAAACACTAATCCTAAAACAATTTGTGGCAAGACTAAAAGCGGAGAAAACAGGAGTACTTTTGTTGTTATTTCAAAATTAAAAAGGTGTACATAACCAAATAATAGTGCTAAGCTGTAAAATGCAATTTTAAAATATTTTTTATTAAATAATGTTAGTGGACCTCTAAAAATAAGCTCTTCTATAACAGGAGCTAAAATAACTGCAGAAAATATTATGGTTAGTGCACCTTGTTCTTCAAAAAGTTTTGCTATTGCATGTGTATCTGGATTATAAACACCTAAAACTGCTAGAATAGAAGAAAAAACACCTAAACCGATACCTATTGATATGCATAAAGCGACACTTTGAAGTACAATCTTTGTTTTGGTTTTAGTAGATGTATATTGTAATTGCTTAAGTCTTGGCTTTTTTAAGTAATTAAATATGGAGTAAATTAGTGCTATCATCTAGGCTACAATTTTTCCGTCTACCATAGTTAGCTTTCTATCTGCTAAGTTGGCTAACTCTTCATTATGTGTTACGATAACAAAGGTTTGCCCAAATTGATCTCGTAATTTAAAAAATAGATTGTGTAGGTTTTCTGCGCTTTCGCTATCTAGATTCCCTGAGGGTTCGTCTGCAAAAATAAGCTCTGGATTATTCACTAAAGCACGCGCAACTGCTACACGTTGTTGCTCGCCTCCAGATAATTCATTTGGTTTGTGGTTGTATCTGTGAGATAAACCTAAAAAGTTTAATAATTCTTTTGCTCTGTTTTCGGCTTCAGTTTTATTAGTGCCTTTTATAAAAGCAGGAATACATACGTTTTCTAAAGCAGTAAATTCTGGTAATAATTGATGAAACTGAAAGATAAAACCAATATGTTCATTTCTAAATTGCGCTAATTGCTTTTCGGACAAACCAGTAATTTCGGTATTATTGATGCTAAGTTCACTTTCATTTTTCTTTTCAATAAAATCTAAAGTTCCTAATATTTGAAGCAATGTTGTTTTTCCTGCACCTGAAGCACCTACTATGGATACTATTTCTCCTTTTTTAATATGAACATTTACACCTTTTAAAACGTGTAAATCGCCATAATATTTATGAATGTTTTTTGCTTGAATCATGTGTAGTTTTTAAAGTAATGAAAATACTACTTTATAACGATATTGACAATTTATGAGCTTTTCTTTTTTAAGACATTTTTTACATCGTTGTAATCTATAAAATATTGTAAACGCAACGAGAATGTATTTTGTATTGGTTGATCAAAAAGGGTATTTAAACTGTTTAAATAATCTGCTGTTGCATCTGTAGTAGAATTAAATAATTGATTTCTGTACAATGCAGTTAAAAAACTACCAGGTGCAAATTGCCAAGAGTAGCTTAAATCTATATTCCAAGTACTAAAATTAATATTAGGGTCTTCTCCTAAATTATCTAAATTAATACCAGACGCTGTTGTTAGTCTACCATTATCTTGTAATGTAAATAAGTTATGGTCATAATTAACAGTATCCCAATAATGTCTAAAACTTAGAGCTAACACATTAAACGGGTCAAAAGTGTAATTAGCAGAAATATTATTAATCATGATTTGCCTGTTTCGTTCTCCAAAAACTGGTTGTGTATCGGTTTGTGTTGCGTATCCACGATCTCCATTTCTAAAATCAAAATTTAAGTCGTAAATCATTAAAAAATTATCGTTAAACCTAACTCTTGGACTCAGGCTAAAATCGTAAGTAAAAAGGTCTCTGCCATCTTCAAATAGTGTTCCGATATTTGCGCTTGCATCTAGCGCAAATGTACGGTTGTAGTTAGAGGATATCCATGCACCAGTACTAACAAAATTTTCGTAAATAAAAGGTCTTCCATCTCTAGATTCGAAAAAATCGTTTTGTTTTCCTGGTTCTATGTTTAATCTAAAACCGTAGGCATCTA
>JALZUT010000058.1 GCA_023300575.1 Olleya sp. | reverse complement strand
ACTTTTCACTTTTTACTTTTTACTTTTCACTTTTTACTTTTTACTTTTCACTTTATATTTTCTACTTTAAACTAAAACTAAAACTTAACAGCACGAAGAATATGACGTTTACTAGGTGGTCCTGGCAACTTAGAGACTGTAAAACCAACACTTTGCATAGCGCGTCTTGCTGCTCCTTGTGCGCAATAGGTAATTAAAACACCTCCTTCTTTTAAAGCAGCATACATGATTTTAAAAATTGGTGCTGTCCATAATTCTGGTTGTGCTCCTGGACCAAAAGCATCAAAATAAATAATATCAAATTGGTTTTTAGATTGTAAATCAAAAATATCGAGTTGACGTTTTTCTAAAGTAAATTTATCTGATATTTGATGTTGTACTTCCCAAGGAAGATGGTGCATTTGTTTAAAAACTAATGCTTTTTCTGCAACGTTAAATTGGGTAACGTAATTCAGTTTTTTAATTGTTTCTATAGAAACTGGATAATTCTCTATACCAACATAATTAATGGTAATTGGCAAATTTTCGGTTTTTAAAAAGGTATTAAAAGCGTTTAGGCCAGAACCAAAACCCAGTTCTAAAACAGAACAGGATTGTTTTACGTCTTGCTTCTCTAAAGAAGATAAAACGTATAACAATCCTGCATTTATGTATACATGATTAGATTCTTCTATTGCGCCAAAAATCGAGTGGTAATGTGCTTGATATTTGGGATGTAATAAGGTTGAAGAACCGTCTTCTGTAGTTTCAATTTTAGGTTTCACTATTCTGTTTCTGCCAATAAAACACCATCCGCTTCAAATGAAAATGTGCGTTTAGGTTCAGTTATAGCTTCAATTTCAGCCTTACTTGCTCCTTTATCTTCTGCATAGTGACGTTGCTCATCAACTGGTACTTCTTTGACATAAGCCATACCGTTTATGATAACGTCTTTACCTGCAATATCTTTAGGCATAAAAAAACCGTAATCTTTAAACTTAACCATTACTTCATTACCATCGCCTAAATCTGCTGTCATCCAACATCCTTTTGCTTTGCATACTTCTTTTACTTTAATAGTCATTTTAGATGGAATACTGTCTCCTGCTTTAATTACTTTATAATGTCCTAACATAGATTTTGATGCTATTGCATCATCAGCTTGTATTTCTTTTCCAAAAGACTTATAAGTTATCTTTTCTGCAACGTCTTCTACAACTGTTTTTTTTTCTTCTTTACATGCAAAAAAGCTAACACATAAAGCTATAAGAATTAGATAGTTTTTCATTGTTTTATTTATTAAATTTTGAAATACGAAGATACTATTTTAAGGGTAATTTAAGACTTTATAACTTAGAATTCTGTATTTTTGCAACCTAAAATCAACCACAATCCATGGGTAATTTCACAAAAAACGACATAAAAGCCATAAAAACAGAAAAGTCTAAAATTGATAGTATTGATTTTGATAATCTAGCATTTGGACAAGTTTTTTCTGATCATATGTTAGTTTGCAACTACAGTAATGGCGAATGGCATCCACCAACAATTGAACCTTACAGCCCTATTACCTTAGCGCCTTCTGCAAAGATTTTTCATTACGGACAATCTATTTTTGAAGGGATGAAAGCTTATAAAGACACTAATAACGACGTGTTTTTATTTAGACCAATGGACAATGTTAAACGTTTAAACATTTCGGCTAAACGATTAGCAATTCCTGAAGTACCAGAAGCCTATTTTTTAGAAGGGCTAAAAGCACTTTTAGAAGTAGATAAAGACTGGATACCTACTAACGAAGGAAGTTCTTTATACATCAGACCATTTATTTTTGCAAGTGGTGAAGGGTTTCATGCGTCACCTGCAGATGCGTATAAATTTATAATTTGCACAGCACCTTCTGGCGCTTATTTTGCTGGTAAAATTGACGTTTTAATAGAAGAAAAATACTCGCGAAGTGCAAATGGTGGAGTTGGTTTTGCCAAAGCTGGTGGTAATTATGCTGGACAGTTTTACCCAACACAATTAGCAAAAGATAGAGGCTACCAACAAGTGATTTGGACAGATGACACCTCTCATGAATATATAGAGGAAGCTGGTGCAATGAATGTATTTGTTAGAATTAACGATACATTATTAACCTCTCCAACAAGTGATAGAATACTAGATGGTATAACACGTAAAAGTATATTAGAGCTTGCAAAAGCAGAAGGTATAAAAACCGAAGTACGTCCTATTAAAGTATCCGAATTAGTAGAAGGTGCAAAAAACGGAAGCTTAAAAGAAATTTTTGGAGCTGGTACTGCTGCAGTAATATCGCCAATTTCTGGTTTTGGTTTTAAAGAAGATAAATATGATCTTGAAACCTTAGAAGACTCTTTTGCTTCTCGCTTAAAATCTAAAATTATAGCCATACAAACTAATAAAGTCGAAGATCCTTTTGGATGGAGGATGAAGATGTAAATTATTAAGTGACTGAAGACAGATGTTTCTCACTCTAACTTTATAAAAAACAAAAAAAGCAACCATAGATTGCTTTTTTTATTTTAAAAGTATAAGTACTTAGATTTTCAAAACTATTTTGTTAAAATCGCTTCAATATTTGGTTTAAAGTAATTTGGTCCTTTTAAAACCTTACCATCTTCTCTATAAATAGGCTCACCATTTTCGCCTAATTTACTCATATTACTACGTTGTATTTCTTCAAATACTTCTTCTATTTTATGCTGCATACCATGTTCTATAATCGTTCCGCATAAAATATAAAGCATATCACCTAAAGCATCTGCAACTTCTATTAAATCATTGTTTTGTGCTGCCTCTAAATACTCTTCATTTTCTTCTTGCATCAAATTAAAACGCAATGTGTTTTTATCTACACCTAAATTGGCTTTTGGTGTTTCTCTATGTCCTATTTTAAAAGCTGTATGAAACGCTTTTACAGCATCTATTTTATCTTGCATATAATTGTTGTTTATTCCTTGAGGTTAGTGACTAGTTTTATTAATTTTGCTTAAAAATAAATTATGTTTAGTAAAGGACAAATGGTTTTCGGCGTTTTATTTGCAATAGCATTTATTTTAGTGCTAATTAAAATGTACAAAAAAGATTTAAATCTACACAAAACACATTACAAAGGAGTGCTTTGGGTATTACTAGCATTTCTTGGTTTTATAGG
>JALZUT010000057.1 GCA_023300575.1 Olleya sp. | reverse complement strand
TTTTTATATATAATGAGATTCCTTTTTTCAAAGGAATTTTATTACCCTTCGCAACTAGCACATTCTTTCTTTTGCTTAAACTTTTGCGCAGCATTCATACTGTGTTGGTAGTACATAGATTTAACACCCATTTGCCATGCTGTCATATAAATATTATTTAAATCTTTAGTAGGCATATCTGGATGTACCATTACATTAATAGACTGTCCTTGATCTATAAAGGCTTGTCTACTTGCTGCTTGATACACAACATCTAATTGATCAATTTCTGGGTATGTTTTAAAGACATTTTTTTCGTGTTCGCTTAAAAAATCTAAGTGCTGTACCGAACCATCCATATCTCTAATACTTCTCCAAACGTCAGTTGTATTTTTTCCTTTTTCTTCTAATAATTGCTCTAAGAAGCTGTTTTTTATAGTGGTTTTAATCTTAGCTATATCTTTTACATAAATATTAGACCAAATAGGTTCAATACCTTGAGATACTTGCCCTAATATGAAAGCAGAAGATGTTGTAGGCGCTACAGCATTTAATGTTGTATTACGTCTTCCGTATCCTTTTAATACTTCTGGCTCTCCGTAAAGTTTTGCTAAATCTTCTGATGCTTTATAAGATTGCTCTTTAATACATTTAAAAATTTCATAATTTAAATCAAACGCTTCTTTACTATCAAAAGATAACATTTTAGATTGTATTAAAGAGTGCCATCCTAGAGCACCTAAACCTAAGGCTCTATTTTCTTTAGCAAACTTATACGATTTTTCCATAAATCTAAATGTAAGCTTATCATCGCGATCTTCAGCATCTCTGTATGCTTCTAATTTTGTAATAAATTCTTCCATTACAGCATCTAAGAAATACGTTAGTACCTCAACAGCATCAGTATCTTTCCACTTATCATAATGTAATAAGTTTATTGAAGATAGACAGCAAACAAAAGACCAGTCGTCGTTAGACGGTAACATGATTTCTGTACACAAGTTACTTGCATAAATTTCCATGTTTTTATCTTTATAAACGTCTGCTGCATTGTTATTAGCATTGTCTCTAAATAAAATATAAGGGTAACCAATCTCTGATCTTGATTGTAATACTTTTGCCCAAACTTCTCGTTTTTGGACATCACCATCACGCATTTCTTCCATCCACTTATCACTTACAGTAACACCATGTGTTAACTCTTGTATTGGATTACCTTCGGTACCAATTTCTAAAAACTCATTAATATCTGGATGATCTATTGGTAAGTAAGGCGAAAAACGTCCTCTTCTTACTGATCCTTGACTTACTACGTCAACCATTTTTTCAAATAATTGCATGATATGAACCGATCCAGAAGATTTACCATTATTTTTTACAGGTGCACCTCTATGACGTAATTTACCAAAGTAACCAGAAGTACCACCACCTAATTTAGACATCATACCTACTTCAGATTGGGTAAATAAAATATCTCCCATATCATCAGCAACATGTGATCCAAAACAGCTAATAGGTAAACCCCTCTTTTTCCCGAAGTTGGACCATACTGGAGATGCTAAGGAGTAGTATCCAGCAGCCATATATTTGTAAAATTTATCGGCATAGCCGTCAATTTTTAAAATACGCTCTGCGTTTTCAGCAATTTCTCTAATACGTTGTTCTGGCGTAATACCATCTGTCAAATATCCAGATTCTAAAAACTTACGGCTATTTTCTGTTAACCATTCTATTTCTGGTTGTTTTCCTAATTCATTATTAGCTTGTAATGTTTTTTTTCTTGCTTTTACAAAATTACTTTTATCTTCAGCAGTCTTTGTCGTGTTAGTTATTGTGTTTTGGCTCATAATTAAAATAGGTCTGCGTGAGTTATACTTTTACTTCTTTTTGTGTATGCTATAGATCTTTTTACAAAGAAATCCCCATGTTTGGTTCCAATAATTTCATCATCAAACCATTCTGTTTGTTTTAACAATTCTTCATCAGTACTAAAAACCTCTTCTAAACCTATTGCTACTAATGATTTATTAAAACGGTTTTTCAAAAACTCGTTAACCACGTTTTTAGGTAAGAAGTCTAACTCTCCTTTTTCAAAAATCCAATCTACAACCTTACTTTCAGATTTAAATGCTTGTTTACACATTTCGGTTGTAGTTGTTTTATATTCTTCACCAAACCACTCTGGATTTTCGTCTCTTAATATTTTTATCAAATCAATACCAAAATCTCCATGAATTTGTTCTTCTTTAGAAGTCGCCTCTACGACGTTAGAGATTCCTTTTAATACATTTTTATGCTTATTAAAAGCCATAATGATTAAAAACTGAGAGAATAACGACACATGCTCTATGAATAAAGAGAACAAAACGATAGACTCTGCATAATCCTTATTGTTATCACTTTTAGAGTTCTTTAAAGCAGTTTCTAAATAATGAACACGTTCCATCATTACTGGTTTTTTCTTTAACTCTTTAAATTCGTTATTAAGCCCAAGTACTTCAAGTAAATGTGAATAGGCATCATGATGTCTTACTTCGCTTTCAGAAAAAGTTGCGCCTACAGCACCAACTTCTGGTTTAGGCATTTTATGGTATATATCTCCCCAAAATGTTTTTACAGCAACCTCAATTTGAGAGATAGCTAACATGGCGTTTTTAATTGCACTTTGCTCTACTTCATTTAAACCAGTTTTAAAATCCTGAATATCACTAGTGTAGTTAAATTCAGTATGAATCCAATATGAATGTCTTATTGCATCTACATATTCATTTAATTGTGGATACTCAAAAGGCTTAAAGTTAATACGCTTTTCAAAAATATTTGTTTTTCTACTTCTAGCTTGTTCGTCTCTATATAAGATATAAGCTTTAGCTACATTAGGAAATGCGCTTGTCATCAACTTCTCTTCAACAAGATCTTGTACTTGCTCTACTGTTGGTACATATCTGTTATCTTCTTCTTTTCTATCTAACAAAGTGTCTAACACGTTTAAAGAAATTGTAGTAGCATCTTCTTTAGTACCATTACCAACAGAAAGCATTGCTTTTTCTATAGCATTAGAAATTTTATCTAAAACAAATGGTGTTGTTTCATAGTCTCTCTTAATAATGTGCGTAATTTCCATAATCTTTTGGTTATATAGCTGGTTATTTAGAATGATTTATTATCATTTAAAACAACATTGTTGTAATTCTGTAAAACGTGTTATAATTTTCCTTTAAGAGGAATTAAAAAGGGCTTTATCTTTAAAAAAATATAGAATTTTTTTTGTGCTCTTAGCCTTTAACAAAGATTGGTAATTGTACTTAAAAAAGAAAGGATGTTTGGTAAACGTTGTCAACAAGTTTTTAACAAAGCTTAAAAACCCTTTGTTTTAGGGCTTTTCAATATACG
>JALZUT010000056.1 GCA_023300575.1 Olleya sp. | reverse complement strand
TATGGATTAATAAAATCAAGGTTACATAAACAGTCTATCGCTCATAAAGTAATAGTATTGGTATGGGAGAGCCGTATGATTATACCTAGATTAGGAGGTAGGAAATTATATTTTTCATAGGCCAGATATCACTTTTAAGTGTAGGCAGAGATAAACTCTTTACAATACTAAGAGTAAATCATATGTTGATTAAATCTAAGAAGCGTCACCACATAACAACAAACTCATATCACCGCTTTAGAAAGCATAAAAATCTTGTAAGCACTCTAGAAATAGAGAAGCCAGATGCTGTTGGGTAAGTAATATTACATATGTAGTCTGTAGAATAAATCTTTCTTATTTAGTATTAGTTACAGATGCATATTCAAAGAAAATAGCGGGTTACACTGTGTTATCTTTGTCTCTGTATGCTTCGTTAAAAGCTTTAGGAATGGCAGTGAGTAAACGAAAAATTAGAAACTATTTTCTAACTCATCACTCAGATAGAGGATTACAGTATTGTTCAAATGACTATCAAAAGCTATTGAGTAAATATGGTATTAGTCCAAGTCTAACTGAAAAATATGACCCTTATGAAAATGCAATAGCAAAACGAATAAATGGAATTTTAAAGCAAGAATTTAATGTATCCAGAAGTATAAAAAAACTTTGACATTAAGGAAAACTAATCGAAGATGCTATAAACATATATAATAATATGAGACCACATTTATCTAATCATATATTGACACCGATGCAAATTTACGTCCAAAAAAAAATTAAAAAAACAATACAAATCAAAAAAGCTGAACAATTATATGATTGTTCAGCTTTAATTAATAAATTTAATCCTTTAATAATCTGTATCACTATTTAGGACTAGACAATATAAGAGATAAAACAATTAGTTTATTTCAAATGTGATTTTTAGGTTTATAACAGTAATTCCAATTTGTAAAAGGTAGTACTCTTGAAACTCTCTAATTACTTAAATAGTCTATAATTCACTAAAATTTAAAAATAAAGCCAAAACTAATGTTCGGGCTTTATAAATTTATTTAAATCTGTATTTTATAGTTTAAACCCTAATGTAAGAGCTACATTAGAATTATTATTACTTATTCTGGCAGCATCAGTTAGACCAACATTAAATAATTGATAGTTTATATCTTGTTTAGCATTGCTATAGGCTAAATCTAAAGTTGTATTACCAAAATTATAACCTAGTCCTAAAGAATAACCGTTTAAGTCTCCAATTGTAGTCCCATCTTTATAAGGGCTTTCTTCTAACCTATAACCGCCTCTAAGGCTAAATGCTTCTATTTTATACTCAGCTCCAATTTTGAAAGTTGAAGCAGAAGTTAAAGCGTTTTCAATAATAGTATTTTGCTCACTAAAAAAAGCATCAGAAGTTGGTTTAAATTTAGTTTGACTATGGTCTCTTCTAGAATAATCAAAACTAATTAATCCTTGTGTTCCAAAAACGTAAGCTAAACTTCCTGTTAATTTACTGGGAGTTTGTACAGTATACCTATCAAATACGTTTATGATATTTGGATCAACTATTTGTGTAATTACAGATCCAGCTTCTATTCGATTAGTTTCTAAATATTGAGTGGTTTGCTCTTCTATAGTCATCCAAGTTGGAGAATCATAGGTTAAACCAATTCTAAATTCGTTTGTTAGTTTATAAATACCTCCTAACTGAAAAGAAAACCCACTACCAATAGTTGATAAGGTGTTATTAAATAAAACATCAGTTACTGTAGAGTTTATATCATTATTAGTTTCAAAAAAACTAGTAAAGCGTTCGAAGTTTAAAAAATGTGAGTTTAAGTTAAGTCCTAAATATAAATTGTCATCATATTGTGTACCAATATTGAAGCTAATTTTCCCATTATAACCAGTTGCTGCATAGGAGTGAGATTGATTAAAAGCATCACCTGCAATATTACTAGAGTATATTGTATTGTCGTCGTTAAAATTTGCTGGTTCTAAAATAAAAGAATCAAAGCCTAAAAAAGCCTGTTGATTAACAAAACCAAAAGCATTCCCAATTTCAGAATAAGCTTCAGAGGTACTTTCTCCTGGTAAAGCAGAGATTTCATCAAGTCTTAAACCTTGCGCATTTGCTAAAAAATAATCACCAATACTAGTGTCTCCAGTTCCATTAGAATTCCAGTTGTCACTGTAGTTTTTGGTGTTATCAAAAGCAATGCTCAAAGCAATTTTTTTCCATTTAGAATCTTGGTTATTGCTTTTGAAAATAAAAGTACCTCCACCTTGTGATAAATTTATTGTAGAATTAGTATTATTTCGATTTCCATTAAAATACTGAACATCGTTTTTGTTGTTATCGCTATCTAATGTTACAGAAGCATAGCTACTAGTAAAAATAGCAGATCCAGCTGGATTTATACTAACAGCACTTAAATCTCCTCCAAGTGCTCCAAAAGCACCACTCATAGCTTTAAACCTAGCAGAACCTTCTACTTCTCCGGTAGAATATCTTAATGCATCATTAATGTCTTGTGCTTGACTTATAGACATAGATAATGTACCTATGATTAGTATAATTATTTTTTTCATAAACAATTTAATATTTAAATTTTATCCTCTTCCTCTTCTAGATGATCCTCCTGATGAACTGCTTCTTGAAGACCCACTTGATCTTGTAGAAGAGCTTGATCTTGTAGAAGAGCTTGATCTTGTAGAAG
>JALZUT010000055.1 GCA_023300575.1 Olleya sp. | reverse complement strand
CTGTTATTTTAGCTAAAATTTTAGCTAAAAAGCCTTCTTGCTTTTTTTCTATTTCTATGTGGATTTTGTTGGATGACACGTAAGCTATCTCCATCCCTGAGAAAAAAGCAGATAATAATAAAGAACAAACAATGATAATTATAGCCATTATCAATTATTTTTTTGAGTCTTGATTATCGAATTTCTTGTTAAATTTTTTTCTAAAAAAGAACATAAAAACAGCTAATGTTCCTAATAAAAGAGAAGTATATGCTCTTGTTTCACCCCATTGAATTATTGCATCATATAAAAATAAGACTGCAAATACTAGGTAAGCGTATTGAAATATTTTAAAAACCTTCATTTAGTTTAGTATTGTATAAAGTAAAGATAATAAAAAGTAATGTGCTATAGTTTATTAGAATACTATTCTGAAACTGGATATTGACCTGTTATTCCTAAAACTGAAGTTTTATTAAAGTCTTTATCTGAATCAAAACCCGCTCCATTTGTAACTAAACCATCTGATCTATACGTAGCAGGTTTATTAGTAAACAACCATTCCTTTTTTTGGTCGAAGTATAATTGTTCTGCAAATAGTGTGTCATTTGCTTGTGTTGCAGCTATTACATTTCCTCTTAAATCAATAAGATTTGTGTTGTTATACACAATACCATAGTCTGCAAAAATAGTTGTTCGCTGATTTTGTTGATCATATAAGTGTAAAACTAATCCATCAGGAAACTCTGAATAAGAAAAGTCTCTGTTACTAAAATCATACATCTTTGGACTTACTAAGTTTGCAGATAAGCGTCCAGAGTCTGTATATTTAACATTAATACTATCTGATACACCAACAGGCTCATTAGCTGAAACACCCATTTTATTTACATCCTTTAAATGGCTTTCACAGGTAGTAAAAAACAAAGTCATAGCTATTGCTATGACTGAGTTTGTTATAATATGTAAGTTTTTTTTTTGCATTATATGCTTGGCACTGTTACACTTCTACCAATCCAACATCCAATTTTAATTGACTGTCCAGCATTACCTGCTGAAAAGATTTCTGATTTTGTAGGCGCTTTAGCTTTATAACTTGTAACATATTGAGAACCTGCACTTCCAGCCTTAGAAGCCTCATTTGCTGCTAACCAGAACACTGCCCTTTTGTTAAAATTTGTATCACCACAGTTGTTTGCACTACTTGCATACATAGCTGCTATGTGTAAATATGGATTCTTATTAGCAGGATTAAGATTTAATGCTTCTTGAAAATACTGTCTAGCTTTACCATAGCTACCACTCTTTTTAAAGTCTACAGCTAAATTATAATTAAGCTTTGCTAATTTTAAAGGATCTGTTTCTAATCTAAAAACTTCATCTAAATATTTTTGCTCTCCTGTTATTCCATAAAGGTAACGCGCAGTATCTGAATTAGGGTCTAAAGAATACTTTTGCTTAACAATTTTTACAAACATTGGATCTGTTTTACATCCCTTACTGTATAGCTTGTTCATTGCACGTTGTAACCATTGACCATTATCCTTATTAGCTTCATAATCTTTTTGATATAAAGGAATTAAGTTCTCGCATTTTGCTCTGTCTCCTAACTCTTGATCTACACTTCCAGATATCTTATCGAAAGCATCTATCATTTGAGTATGATATGTTTTGTACTTTTTATCTTTAGTTGTTAAAGAACCTGACGTTTCTTTTGCAATTAAACCATTTAATTTTTTTGAATTGTAGTCTACCTCATCTTCAATTTTATCTGCAACATCATCATACTTATCAAATAATTGTTGAGCTGTCTTTTGATTTGAATCATACAACTTAACCATTAATTTAAAGTAAACGTATAAGCTTTTTGGTCTTTTAAAATTATCTTTATCTGCTTTATAAGCAGCATCAAAACAATCAAATAATTCTTGATCAGATAATTTAAACAAATCGTTATTATCGTACTTTAACTGACATTGGTCTGTAGCATATTCTCCAACTGGTGAGGCACTAGCAAAATGCAACATTCTTTCATCATACATTGTGATTAAATCATTAACGTATGCTAACTTATCTGCTCCTGTAGCTTTTTTTATGTAATCTTCTAAGATTTTTTCTCCATAAACATAAATTGCTTTATTAAATTTTGGACTGTCTTTTCTTAATGCCATGAAAGGCTCATAAGCAGCCTCATAGTTTTTTGCTTTAGCAGATTCTGTCATTAAAGACAGTTTAATCATACTTTCTTCGTTATCCTGTGCGAACCCAACATTAAGTCCTAAAAATAATGCGAGTAATAAAGTGATTTTAGTTTTCATAATCTTAAATTTTATGCTGTTAGTCATATTTTCTTTTAACAAACCATCTATCATTTAATGATAAACTTATTTGGAAATTAACAAAATTTTCTTCAACTAAGTTAGCGTTTGTTGTTCCTCTTTGTCCGAACTCAAAACCTATGTTAGCGTTTTCGAATAGTCTTCCAATTGGTAATCCTACTCCAAAAGATATGCCAAACTCATCTATAGATTGGTTATTAATGTTTAAACCTGTTTCCTCAAACCGCAATCCTGCTCTATAAACTACTGCTTTCCAGTATTTTGAAAACGAATTATATTCTGGAATATAAAACCCACCTAATGATATTTTTGAAGCATCTTCAAAAGTAGTACCTGCATTATCAATTAAAGGGTTAGAAAAATTACTAGTTTGCGTTGAGCTAAATTCGAAACCTGCAAACCATTTTCTTGGTTCACCAAAACCAGCACCAATAGTGTATTGAGATGGTAACGTCAGGTCTGTTACTCGTAAATCAGAAGCAGATAAGTCTACATCTATACTATTTGATACAATGTCAGAACCAAAAGTATCTAATGTAATAGTTGACAACGTACGTTGATTTTTTGAGCGCAACTCTGCTTGTGGAGTAAACGTAAATGAACTTTGCAGCTCTAGTTTTGAACTAACCATATTTTTGTAATGTAAACCTAAAATAAAGTTTGCTCCATTTAAGTCTGATCTGTTGTTTTGTCTAGTAAAAAACTCAAGTGGCTCGCCTTCTTCGTTAAACAATACGTTGAGCGTGTTGTTTTTAATATTTCCAAAATTATAATCTACTTGTAAACCTATACTTAAAGATCTTGAAAGTTGATATCCAACAGCAAGAAACGCCTTGTTTACACCTCCTTCTCCATCATATCTAAAATCAATATCATTAGCTTCGTTTCTTGTCTCAAATTCATACCCTACAGAAGAAAAAGGCAACAAACCAAAACCAAAACCAAATTTTCCAACCGGTACCGACAATGCTAAATAATCAAAAGTAGTACTGTTAGCTCTCTCTGCACGAGTATTAGACTCTATATTTGTTGAACTATGACCTCCACCAACGGTAAACTTTATTGGTCTAGACTCATTATTAAAGGACGTTAATTCATTATCACCATAAGTAGCTGGATTTTTAAAGTTAATATGAATACTATCTTTGTAGATACCTAATCCACCCATGCTTCTATTTTCTACCGAGCCTTTAAATTGCAGGCTTCCTATACCATAAAAAGAGTAAGGGGAAGCAGTACCTTCCTGTCCGTAACTTTGAATTGCAAAGATTGCTATAAAAAGTAATACAAGTTTTTTAATCATCCGTTTGTGTTATATTGTAATATAAAGTTCAAACCTTCTAATAAGAAATTTGAGTTGGCAAATATGCTACTTTTTAATTGTTTAGACAAAAAATTAGCATCTCCTCCTGTTAAAATTACTGTTAAATCTGTGTATTCGGCTTTATATGCTTCAATACTACCATCAATCTCTCTTAAAACTCCGTTAATAACCCCACTGTGCATGGAGGTTGCTGTAGAATTCCCTATTAATAATTCTGATTCTTCAGTTTTTAATAAAGGAAGGTTAGCTGTTTGATTATTTAATGCTTTATAGCGCATTCTTATTCCTGGCGATATTGCACCACCTAAATAGTGATTTTTAGCAGTAATAAAATCAAACGTGATACAAGTACCTGCATCTATTATTAATACGTTTTTATCATTAAATTGTTGTACAGAAGCACAAACTAATGCAATTCTATCTATTCCTAAGGTATTTGGTGTTGCGTATAAATTTTGGAAAGGAATAGGTGTTTTATGATCTAATTGTAGCAATTTAAAGTTCTTTTTTAAGTAGTCAAGTGTCTTTTTATCTAATTTTCCTACAGAAGAAACAACCGTTTTTGACAAATTTTCATTTCTTTTTTGAATTTTTTTTATAAAAATAACAATTTCTTTTGTTTCTATACTATCTTTTTCAATTAGAGTATCCTGCTCAAAAACAGCTAGTTTAGTATAAGTATTGCCAACATCAATGATTAAATTCATAGTCAAAATTAAAAAACGTAAATTTACAAAACGAAATTTTATAAATTTTCTTTTGCAAGTATTAAAATTGAAACTATATTTGCACTCGCATTTTTATGCAATTGGTGCCTTAGCTCAGTTGGTAGAGCAAAGGACTGAAAATCCTTGTGTCCCTGGTTCGATTCCTGGAGGCACCACCAAAAAACCCTTATAAACCCTGTGTTTATGAGGGTTTTTGAATTTAGGGCGCAAAGTAGAGT